>WRCR01000219.1 GCA_009783865.1 Planctomycetaceae bacterium
AATCGTCAAATCGTACAAGGGCGAAACGCCGCGCAAGAAGATGTTTATGCTGATAGCGTTATTTCAACTGCCGTGGTCGGGCAAAGTGAGTCCCGATATGCAGTATCCGAAGACCTTTGAAATCGATTATGTGCGGGTATATCAACGTGAGAAGTAATATGGTTTTGCGCAGGATTTCTAATCCTGCGCAAATAATTACATGAACAAACTCGGAATAACAATCGGTGATGTTGCCGGGGTCGGTCCCGAAATCATTGTCGGCGGCTGGTCGGAGATAATGCGTTTGCCGAATGCTGCCGCTGCGGTGTACGGTCATCCCGAAGTACTGCGGCGTGCGGTTCAACTGCTTCATAAAAACATCGAAGTCGTTGAAACGGAAACTCCGTTTGAGTTGGAACCGTCGCAGCACCGCATTCCATGTATCCGATGCTGCGATGACAACGTTTTGCAGGTTCCCCCTGCGGCAACGGATAAACGCAGCGGTGAAGCGGCATATCGGGCAATCATTCGGGCTATCACCGATGCGAAAAACAAAAGAATCGATGCGGTTGTAACTGCGCCGATTCATAAAGAAGCGTTGAATCTTGCCGGTCATCTTTATCCGGGACATACCGAGATTTTTGCGGAGCAGTGCGGCATTGATAATTTCGCTATGATGCTTTATCTCGCTGCCGGTGATAACATCAGCGGTAAGAACGGACTTGCTGTTGTTCATGTTACGCTTCATACCGCTATGAAAACAATTTTCGACATTATTACTATCGAAAATGTTTTAGCGAAAATTAAACTTGCAGACAATTTCATGCGGAAGATAATGAAGGCGGACGACAGCGGACAAAGGAACCTGCTTTCTCCGAGTATCGGAGTTTGTTCGCTGAACCCTCACAGCGGCGAAGGCGGTTTGTTCGGCAATGAGGAAATCGAAATTATCCGTCCTGCCGTTGAATGTGCGTTGAAAGAAGGGCTGCAAGTCAAAGGTCCACAACCCGCCGATACGATAATGCTCGATGCGAGAGACGGAAAGTTTGATGCGGTTGTTGCGATGTTTCACGACCAAGGGCATATTGCATTGAAACTGCTCGGTATGCACAGGGCAGTCAACATCACACTGGGACTTCCGATAATCCGCACCAGTGTTGCGCACGGAACCGCTTTCGATAAAAGTTGGAAAGGAATCGCCGAAACCGGCAGTTTAATAGAGGCGTGCCGCGTTGCCGCAAAGATGATTTAATGAATTACATCGGCAGTAAATACTCGCTCTTGGATTTTTTAGAAACGTCCATCAAACAAGTTGTCAGTGCAGATTGTAAAGTGTTCTGCGACTTGTTTGCCGGAACGGGAGCGGTAGGAACGCATTTCAAGAGTCGCGGTTTTCAGATAATCGCAAACGATTTGCAGTATTACAGTTACGTTCTGAACCGGCATTACATCGGCAACTGCAAACCGCTGCAATTTAACGGCTTGCGGGACCTCATTCCGAAGGAAAATGAAACACTGTTTGAATCCAAGGCGGCTGCGGTTTGCGGGTATCTTTCCAATCTCAAAGGCGTTGAGGGTTTTATATTTAACAACTATGCACCGACTGGTTCTTTGCGAAACGGTACACAGCGGTTGTTCTTCACCGACGAAAACGCAATGAAATGCGATGCTGTCCGTATGCAAATCGAAACGTGGAAACAAAAGGGAGACATCACGGAAGATGAGTATTTTTTTCTTTTGACAACGCTGCTGGAAAGCATTGACGCAAGAGCAAATACGGCATCGGTTTATGGTGCGTTCTTAAAAAATTTCAAACGGACAGCGTTGGAACCGCTGCGGTTGAAACCGGCAATATTGGCGGAGAGTGATTCAGAGCAGGCGATTTTCAATTCTGATGTGAACGAATTGATAGAGCGGATTCAATGTGATATTTTGTATCTTGACCCGCCGTATAATCATCGGCAGTATTCATCGAATTATCATATACTTGAAACGCTGGCGAGATACGATAATCCGGCTATACATGGAAAGACGGGGTTGCGTGATGAGGACTTGCGTTCAGCGTATTGTTCACGGAATACTGCCCGGCAAGCGTTTCGTGATTTAATTCTCAAGGCGAATGCAAAATATATTTTCGCCAGTTATAACAATGAAGGAATTATGACGCTGGACGATATACGGGAAATTTTGGAGCAGCGCGGCGATTACCGTTGTTTTACGAAGAGATACAAGCGTTTCCAAGCCGATGCGGAGAGCAATCGAAACATCAAAGGAGACGAGACCATTGAATACCTGCACTATGTTAAAGTAAGAAATTGACCGGCGCGTTTACCCATCCTTCCACGTCTTGGCGGTAGAGGTATAATTAACTGTATTCACAATAAGGGTTTTCTAACTTTTCCATATCATGTTCAAAAGATTCGTTCTTTACGCTTTGCGCTGGCAACTTTCAACGCCGGTTTTGGCTCCCATTTTAATTTTCAGCAGCGAAGTTTTCTCGGCAAATGCCGCCGTCAATTTTACAATAGCAACGGTTATTGCCAACTTCATTGGTTCATGTATATTCTTTTGGGTGGACAAATTCATTTTCGGAGCCAAGATGAGGAATCCGCTCTGGGAAGTCAAAGACGATTTTCAGTGTTTTGCATGCAGTAAAAAGGGCAGATGTTATCGGCTGTTCAAGGCAAAAAACTATGACCGGACAGACGACAAGAATCCAAGATTCCTCTGTGAAGAATGTTCCCGAAATAAAGTGGAAGAACTCAAACGCCGCGGTGTCGAGATACCTTAAGGCAAGTTCTAATAACCTCGATTTTACTCAAAAAAAATTTTTGCTTCTGCTGGAGGTTTTCCAAAATGTGATAATGTTCAATTGCGATGCCTATCGTGTCGTAGGCTGAATGCATCACTTCGGTACGATGAACGTCATTCGGTTCGGAATAACCTCGATTTCCAGCGGCAAAACACCGCCGGGGTCTCCGTCAAGTTGAAACGGCACCGGTACTTCCGATTCCGATGAAATGCGGTACCGCTCCGCCTGCCCTAACTTCACGCCGGGCAAAAACCGGTGATTGCCGAACCACTGCGCAAAAGCGGTGTATAAAAATCCATGAAAAACACTGCCGCCGCGCATCGAAACGCGGTCAAGCAAACCGTCGTCGCCTTTCGCAAACGGGGCAAGCGATAAACCGCTCCAGCCGTAGCGGTTCAAGTTAAGGAAAAACGCCCACTTCGCCTTGCTGTCAATGATTTCCCAATCGTTTTTCTGCTTGTCAAACGATTCCACTTTAATGTTCGTAAATCTATATCCGAAAAGGGTTTTGCAAATCGGTTTGATATACGAAAGTTGCGAAATATGCGCCCCCTTTTTATGACCGGCTTTGTACCGTTCTTCTCTTGCACTATGAACACCGTTAACAACGGCGGCATCGAACCCGCAACTCACCATTACGAGAAACTGCCGTTCTTTTTGTTCACCGTCAACATTAAATTTCACCAAGCCGGTGTCAAGCACGGCAGTGTTTCCCTGCGCGATTGTTTCCGCTAATTTTTTGGGTTTCAAACTCAAGCGAAAATGTCCCGCCAACAGATTCGCAGTACCGGCAGAGAGCAGCGTTAGCGGAACGCCGATGTCGGTTAAATTCAGCAGTGCGGCGGCAGTACCGTCTCCTCCGACTCCGACCAGTGCCTGCAAAGCGTTTTCACGGTGCAGTTGATTTGCTTTATAGGCAACTTCGTTTAAGTCGGTTAAAAGTTGCACGTCAAATCCTTTTTCCGCAAGATAATGGCGCAATGATTCCGCCCGCTGCATCGGCGAAGTTCTGCCCGCCTTCGGATTGATTGAAATGATAACGGTCTTTCGGGAAGCGTTTTGTTCCATTGTTTTGCTGTAATTCTATTTTTCGGGATTTTTTGGAGAGTGAAACACGAAGATTGTTGAAGTTTGCCGAGTGGACCTAGTTTTTACCTCATTTTACTCAACAAAACAACCCTGCCCCCGTCACCTTCAAAGTCGAATTTTGCTAACATATTCGATTTTTTTTCGTAAAGACACGTAGGTTGTCTCGAAAAATCCAATTTTACGGAGGCACCAATGATTTCCTTGTCCGGCGTTTCCAAATTATTTCAGAAACACACCGATACACGCCGAAAACTGCGGTTAGGCGGCAAGAGAAACCTTGACTTATTCCACAACGACTTCATACCAAACTGTTTTGTACTCCGGCGAAAGTTTTACCGTCTTGCCGCTTACCTGCATTTCAGAACGGCGCATGCCGCGCTCATCAAGCGGGAAACAACGGACTTTTCCCTGCGCCTTGTTAAACGTCAAGGCAACCGGTATTCCTTCGCAAAGAATCGGCGCATCGCCCCACTTATTTAACAGCGTAACTCTATTGTTTTCCAAACGCTGCAAATCCATGTTAGTATGCTGCATATCGCCGGTAATTGCGACGAGAACTCTGCCGCTCGTATTGATACCGCCGCCGCCAAGCGAAACAAGCGACAGCGTACACCAGTTCAGTTTCGTCTTGCCGAACACAACATCAATGTCTCCGACGCTGTGCTTGTCGCCGTCATCAACAAAGCCCGTGAACACTTTTGCGTTAGGACTATCGAAAATGAAAATCCCCTTGTTTTCCTTACTGGCATCCCAAAACAATTCATTTGTATCACTCTTGAATGTTTTCTGGTCATCGGCGATTTTAGGAACCCCACCGCCGGTTTGCATATTGTAAACCGATAGCGCAGTCGGATGCAATAATGCCGACCGGTTGTCATAACCAAGCCCTCTGAAGTTAAAGTTCGTTGTATTTAAGTCCTTCTTGAAAATGTTCATTTCGATTCCATCATTCCACGGAAGAACAATCGAATTCTTTCCTTCGGCGGCATCACCGCGGCAGAAAATTGCATAA
This sequence comes from Planctomycetaceae bacterium, assembly GCA_009783865.1. Lineage (GTDB taxonomy): Bacteria > Planctomycetota > Planctomycetia > Pirellulales > Thermoguttaceae > WRKP01. The sequence goes on from WRCR01000219.1 coordinate 4,893, forward strand.
CATGCCGGATTATGAACCAATTTCGTTGTGTGGGCGTTGACGTTGAAATAACTCGACAACTTTTCAACACCGGCGGCACCGCTGCTGCCGTAAGCGAATTGAAAGATGCCGTCCCAATGTTGAAAACGCCCGAAAGCGGCAAGCATCGGCAAACCCTCCGCCGCATATTGATTCGGGAACGGATGGTCGTATTCGCTGACCGTGTAGGGTTTTCCGGCAACCCGGCGCGGAGCAAGATGCGTTAAATTGCCGCTGTCAGGATAATTCACCAACGCCCGATTGCTGATGTACCAATTTTTGCTGTCCCAAGGAATGCCCGGAAAAACAGGATGATTCCAATAAGCGTGTATGTCGCAGTAATCCAAGTCGGCTTGCGCCATTGTCGAACCGTAATTGAGTTGCGTTCCGCTGACCGGCTGCCGCGCTTTCAAGTCGTCTTTGATGTACCGATACATTTCGTTCCAGTACTTCCGCTCGGTTTCAAAAATGAATTCACAAAAATCATCAACGGCTTCTTTCGTGAATGATGAAGCACCGCGGGGAATGACCGGCACTGTTCCGCTTTCCAATGTTTCGTCTTTCTTGAGACCGATAACGCCGCCGGGTTTTACCGAAACATCGGCGATTTCATACGTCCCTTTCGGAAAGCCGCCGAAACTAAACCGCGCACTCGCTGACGATTCCGATGCAATGAACTGAAAAGTGAAGGTCTTCCAATCCTTATCGGTCTCAATCTTTCGGGAAAAACCGAGAGTCTTCCACGGCGACCCGCTCATCGAAACGCTGATGGAAACACTTTGTTTGCTGTCGCTTTTTATGCGTAATGAAGCGGTATAGATACCGTCTTTTTCAACGGTATAGGTGCTGCCGTTGAGTTGCGGAAGCCACGATTCGTTGCCTTCGGAGAGAACCTTCAGCGACAGATTTCCTTTTGCGGCAGCGAATTCGGTTTTTGCCGCACCGTTATTCACGCGCCAGAAATTGTTGCTTTCGTTTTTCAAAAGTTCATCTCCGGTCGGCACTTCGCGGCAGTTCCACGCTTTTTTCAAAGCGGCGGTCGTCTTGTATTTCTTTTTCAGGAAATCGTTCCATATACTGCGGTAAGCATCAGAGTACGGAGCAGGCATATTCTCCAGCGCACCGCCGGAAATCCATTGCCGGACGAGCGAATTCTCGTTGTTGATTTCTATCATCGCAACGGCGGGTTCATTGATATAGGCGTTCTTCGTATAAGGATTGACATGCGTTAAATAATCCTTTGCATATTTCTTTTGCAGGTCAATGAAAGGGCGATAAAAGTTGTCAAGCCCTTTGTCGTATTTGGGACGCTCCGCTTTTCCGGTGAAGCCGTCGCGTTCATCAAGTGAGCGGGAAACATGCAAATTGAGATTGACATACACGCCGTTCTTTTTGAGTTGCGCAATCAGATAATCGAGTTTATCGAGTTGTTCCGGGTTGATGTCGGTGAGGTTTTTCGATTTCTTTCCTCTGCCGTCTCCCCAGATGTCGCGGGCATCCATGTGATGAAGGCGGACGACATTGAATCCCATTCGTGCGATTCTTGCGGCGGTCAATTCTGCGTCTTCCTTTGTAGGAAAACAGGCATCGAAACAAAGATTCGTTCCCCAGAAGAGAACACGTCCGTTGTCGTTGTGGAATTGTCCGTTTTTAACGCGGATAAGTCCGTCTCTGCCGGCGGGTTTGACAAGCCAGTCGGCAGCACTGATTGCATTGTCGGGTGCGGCTGCCGAAATGACAAATGGAAACATCGGAACATCATCCGCTGATATAACCGGCTGCTGTGTTAAAAGAACACTGCAAAGACAAACGGATAACAAAAGAGCAAAGCGTTTCATAAGGTTCTCCTTCGGAAAAAATTGTTGATATGCGGCATTATCAGTAGTTTGTAAAACGCCGTTGTGTTCCTTATTTTACGGTATATGCGTGAAATTGCAAGCAGTTAAAATCGGTACTGATTCGGCAAACAATTTTACCAAATCGTTCCGAAAATTATC
>WRCR01000220.1 GCA_009783865.1 Planctomycetaceae bacterium
CAAGCCATTGCAGCGGATGCCGTGAAGTGGAATCGAATTTGTGTCGAATACGATGACGGATTGACGATTTACGTTAACGGACATCCGACAGCGGCGTGGAACAGAGAGCCGGAATATGTGATTCCGCCAAACGGCTGGTACGTAGTCGATACAAAAGGTAAGTTGACGGCGTGGAGTTTCGACCGCGACGGCTGCCGGACGGATTACGTTGATTCGCCGAAATATGTGTTTGCCGACATTCGGGACAATCCGAAAGGCACACCGCAGCAGTTTGACCGGTTAATCTGCGACCGGCAACTTATCGTCCGAAAAAACATTGACGAATCAAACCGCTGGGAAATGATAGTCGGAGAACCGGACTACGCCGGACGCAGTACAATTCATGCTGTGCGTCTCGACAAGGATGCCGACGCTGATGCCGTTGCGCTGGACTTTCACGGCAATGGACTCGGCAAAGCAGAAACCCGATACAGCAGCGGAATGGTTCACGTCACGCCTTTCGACGGTGCTTTCAGTTATCTGCTGACACCGAAGGCAAAAACAAACTAATCCATTTTTCACTCCTTTTACATTACAAAAAACTATGTCCACTGAATCTATTAGACATGCCGCAGGCCATTTTCTGGAAAACGAAACACCGTTTCATCTCGGCGAGATGCTGACGGAACAATCGCATCCCGTGACGAAAACGCTTTCTCAAACCCTTGAGAAAGACACGGCTGCGGGCTTGGAACTTCTGCTGCGAGTCGATGACGACTTGCCGCCCGTCGTTGACAAGGTTATCACTTCGCCGGAGTTTCAAAAATTGCGAACCGATATTTATGAAACACTCCGAAGCGGCAGTCGAATTTTCTTCAGCGGCTGCGGTGCTACCGGTCGTTTATCGATTTTGCTGGACGCATCGCATCGGAGATTCTGTTTCAAAGCCGCTGCAAAGTTTCCTGAACATCGTGATTTTTTCACATCCCTTGCGGAACAAACGGGAGCGATAATGACCGGCGGCGACTTTGCGCTGATACGTTCCGTAGAATACTTCGAGGATTATATTACTTTCGGCAAACGGCAGGTATCAGATGCGGGCTTGACGCAAAACGATTGTCTTGTTGCAATCAGCGAAGGCGGCGAAACCTCGTCGGTCATTGGAACGATTCACGGCGCGCTGGACCTCGGCTGCAAAACGCATTTTATGTTCAACAATCCCGCCGAACTTCTTATTCGGAAAGTTGAACGGTCAAGAAACGTGATAGTTGACTCCCGCGTCAATGTACTCGACTTGGCAGCGGGACCGATGGCGGTTGCCGGTTCGACAAGAATGCAGGCAACAACGATGGAACACTTGATTGCCGGTCTTGCGTTTGAATGCGCCCTTTATGATTTCCTTGAAGAACGATTACCGGAATCAGTTCTGCAAACACTTGTACCTTCGCGACCATCGCCGGAAGAAGGTGCGAAACATTTCCGCCGACTGCTTGAATGTCTTCGCTTACCGGAAAACATCCGTGCGTTGGCTGCTTGGGTTGATTTCGAGAAAAACATTTACGCTGCATCGGGACTTATCACATATTTTCCTGACGAATATATGTTAGATGTTTTCACAGACACAACGGAGCGGTCGCCGACTTTTATGATACCGCCGTTCCGTTCAACGCTTGAACCGGAGAATCCCGTCTCGTGGGCTTTTGTCAAAGACCCGCTTCGTGAAACGGACGCGGCGTGGCGAAACATTCTCGGACATGAACCCCGCTGTATTGCCTGGACACCGGAGGACTACCGGACGATGGGAGCAGCCGAGCGGATAATTGCAAATCCGCCGAAGATTGACCGGCAGCGGTTGAGTACATACTGCATCGGCAATGAACCGGACGCTTCGAGAACCGCGGTCATTCCGAATGTTGCCGTTGCGTTCTTGGTCGGTCTGGAAACGGCGCATCTCGCAAGCGGTGATGAATGGTATCGCGCCTTTGACCGTATCAGTACCGGCTTTGAAAAACGGGCAGTTGTTCTGTTCGGTTCGCAGCGTCCGCATGCAAATCCGCTGGAAGAAATCTGTTTTATTGAAACGGAAGAGCATTCTTCGCCTTTGGAGGTATTTACACATCTTGCCGTGAAGTTAGCGTTGAACAACGTTTCCACGGCGGTGATGGGCAAACTCGGTCGGCTCAACGGCAACTGGATGGCGCACGTCGATGCCTCAAACAAGAAACTGATTGACCGGAGTATTCGGCTGGTCAGCGAACTGGCGAATGTCGATTACAAGACGGCGTGTTATGCGCTGTTCGAGTCGCTGGACGAACTGAGTAAATTGCCTGAAGGCAGCCGAAAAACGATTTCACCGGCTGCGTATACGGTCAAAAAGTTAGCGTAGGTGTATTTCAAAAATGCAGTAATCCTACTTAAGTTGTTTCAAGTATTCGATTGTTTTCAAAACATCGTTGTATTGCTGTTCCGGGCTTTCCCGGTTTTCTCTTTCGATAATCAAGGGACCGTCATAACCGAAAGAGCAAAGTGTTTCGAGAAATAACGGGGCGTTGACATCGCCTGTTCCGAAAAGCACTTCTTCTCCCCATTCCTTGCCGGGCTGTTTTGCCCAGCGTGCGTCCTTGCAGTGTGTACTGCGGACAAAGCGTCCGACAATACGCAACGCTTCAATCGGGTCGCCGCAGCCGTACAAAATCATATTCGCCGGGTCGAAATTGACGTGCAAATTCAAACGGTTGACATCACGAATAAATTGAAGAAGCGCGGCACCGGTCTCCTGACCGGTTTCAAGATTGAGCGATTGACCGTTTTCAAAAACGTAGTCGCAGGCATCGCGGGTGATTTGAACAACATCTTTATATTCCTTCGACGCTGTATCATGCGGAACGGCACCAAGATGAAACTGTATCGACGGCGCACCCAAACGTTTTGCGAAATCGGATACATCTTTAAATTCCTCAAAACGTGCTTTTCGTGTCTTTTCCGGTGCAAGTCCGACGGTTTCTTTAACAGTCGGAATCGTTTTATAACTCTCGCCGGCAAAACCGCTGACTACGCAAACCAACCGGACCTTGTGTTTTTTCAGCGCATCGAGGATTTTTTTTACATTTTCCTCGGTGCGATTTGCCGCAACAGGAACCTTGAGTTGAATAACGGAAACCCCTGATTCCATTGCCTTGTCAAAAGGCAGACCGGCTCCGTGGTCATCGAATCTGGCTATCACGCCGATAGGCAGTTTCTCATTTTCCGCCGCCGAAACATTGTACGCAAAAAGCAGCAGTGAGACGAAGCAAAAAAAGATTCTGTTCATTGTTTTCCCTGTTTAACGAGATTAATTTCACGGTGCGCCGCTCAATGGAACACCGGTCTGTTTCGCAATTTCGTCCAATGCTTTATGAATAACGGTTTCAATGTCTTCCGTCCACATACCTGGCATGCCGTAAATCATTTGCGATGATGCGCCTTCGTAACCGCCTTCCTTCAATATGGTTACCGTTGGAATGTACGACATAACATCGTTTGTATATCCCATTACGAAGATGTGTTCACCGTATTTTTCTTTCAAGCGAATGGAATATCCGACCGTCAATTCGCCGCCGAGAGTAAACAAGGGCAAACCGCCGATGTTCCACACCTGCACCGGAAACGGATAAGCACGGAACGGCGGCTCACCGTCTTTATACCGATTCAGGACATGTTTCGCGCAGCGTTTGTAATACTCCGCTTGTTTAGTACTCTCCGCTATTTCCTTCAGATAGTCCGCCGAAAACGTTTCCAGCGGCACCATCGCTTCTTTATAGGCGGTTTTCAATGTCGGCGGCAAGGGGTTCATTTTTTCCTGAAGCACCCGGTCTACGGCAGCAGCCAGCGTGACACCATACTGCTTCGCCAGCGGAATAGTGCGGCGCGGCATAGGATTCTGGTCTGCACCCGCTCCCTGAAAAAACATGGTTGTCGTACCAGGATAGTTCTTCTCCAATTCCGCTTGCGCAAAACCCGGATAGTCGCCGCACCAAAGATAACTATCCAGTGTGGTAGGATGACAAGCATAACCGAAAGCGATAACCTTGATTTGTCCCGCTGCGTTTGTTACCTTCAAGACGGGAACCGCATAATCGTTTGGACCTTTCAGTTCCGTCAGAGGAGTCAACTTGCCTTCCGCATTATTTCGCCGATTGACCTGAAATCGGGCAACACCGTTTGCGGCTTCCAGCGTCACCGGTTCGAGCGATTTCGATGCTTCAACGGCAGCGTCAATTACCTGCTGTTCAAGGAGACGACTATAGCGGACAATTTTTTCCGCTTCCTGTTCGTTGACATGCACATACATTTCCCGCAGGCCCGAACTGTGAAGCACAGGACCGGAATGAGTATGCGAAGCATTCAGGATAATCTGCGCCTTGTCGAAACCCAGTTTATCTTCCAGTTGTTTTCGTATGTTCTCGGAAAACATTTTGGGAACTCCTACCAAGTCCATAGTGATTAGAACGGCGCGGTTTCCTTCGGCATCTTCCAGTACGAGGGCTTTCGCCCATAAGTCATGCAGGATACCTTCGGACGCACGGTTTCTTGCCGCATAACCGGCTAACCACATGTTTTCTTCCGGTGTGATTTTCACTTTGGCGGCACCGGCTTTCCAGTCCGCCGCCCAAATGCTGTCCGCAAAAAGCAGCACGACAAATACAAAGCAAAAAAAGATTCTGTTCATTGGTCTATCTCACTATATGTCGTTTTAGTGGAGCGCGTCCTTACGGACTGCGCTGCCATGATGTTTAACCTTTAATTTGAGCGGCGTTCTTTTGGATACGCCGAATGGCATCGGCAATGATGTCCATGTTCTTCTTTGGTCCCACAAGCAAATTCTGTCCGAACCACACCGCTTCGCTGGCAAGACGTTTGTACTTCGGCAGGTCTCCGACGCGTTCCGCCCAGTCGTCGAGGAATTTCTTCGAGTAAAGCCGACCGGCAGCACGGGTGGAATAAATCTTCTTCGTGTATTCCGTCCAATCGACAGCACTGTATCCTACCCCGCCCGGAATCTTCTCCGCACTAAGTGCCTTGATGAACGTGTCGCGGTCAAGACCGAATTTTTCCTTTTCGATGCGGAACATATAAAGGTGCCACGCACTTTGAGTTACGCCGGCATACCGTTTGGCGGGAACAACTCCCGGTATTTCAGAAAGCAGTTTGTTCAGATACAGTCCGTTTTCCTCTCTTATTTCGGCGTATTTTTCAATGCCCGCCATCTGGGCAAGAAGAATAGCACCGGCGAATTCAATCATTCGATTGTTGCGTCCGCGAACTGCGTTTTGCATGAATGACGAAACAGTGCGTCCCCGACCGTTGTTATGACACGCATAAATTTTGTCTGCCAAAGCATCGTCGCTTGTTAATACAGCACCGCCATCGCCGCAGGCAAGATTTTTCGTAACTTGGAAACTGAAACAGCCCGCCGTTCCAATGGAGCCAAGATATTTGTCCCGCCATTTTCCGAGATGTGCTTGGCAAGCGTCCTCAACAACGGGCAGTTTTCGTTTCTTGCCGAGTTCCATGAATCCGTCCATGTCTGCTGGCAAACCGCCGATATGAACGGGCATCAACACGGCAGTATTTTCCGTGCAGGCAGCATCCGCTTTTGCGGGGTCGATTTGGGCTGATTCAATATCGACATCGGCAACCGTCGGAAGTGCGTAGTGAGACAAGATGCTGTTGATAGTCGCAACAAACGTGAACGGCGAAGTAATGACTTCATCGCCGGGACCGACTTCAAGGGCGGCAAGCGTGTTAATCAGTGCCGAGGTTCCGCCGTTTGTCGCAATGCAGTGTTTAGCACCGTTCATTTCGGCGTATTTTTTTTCAAATTCGGCGACTTTGAACTTCATAGTCCAGCAGCACCAGTTTTTGGAGTTGAGGACTTCCAGTAATAGTTTTTCTTCTTCGCCTTGTAAAACAGGCCACGAAGGTACGCCGCCCATCGTCATCGCTTTGCCGCCGAGAATTGCCGGTTTGTCATCAACCGAAGCATCCGCAGCGACAAGCGTTGTTGCGCAGCCGTTCAAAAAAGTGCCGAGACCGGCAACGCCGCTCGCAGCCAAAAAATCACGCCGTGAAAAAGGTCGAGTCATAATTATCTCCTGGTTAAAAACAAAGTAATAAAAAAACAAAAAAAGGGTTAAAAAAAGTTATTTCGCAGGCATCAGACAGTCGTCAAGGTCGGGTTGAAATTTTAGCACCCGGTCAATGAACCGATATGCTTCGAGACGGACCTCCGACGGAAAATCATGTCCTGCTTCGGGATAACGAACTTGTAAATTGTCCTCCGCTTTATAAAAAGTGTACGCTTTCGATGCGAGTTCGATTCCCTTTCGGACACCGGCAACATCGAAATTGGAGTCGCCAATCGGTGAATTGGAAAAAAACGCACGGGGCGCAAAAAGTGCTATGATTTCATGAAACTCAAACGGAATACGTTTTTCGTCCAATTGAAATTTTTCACGCAAGAACGGCATATATCTATCCTGCGCCCAAGGTCCCAAACGTCCGCCGTAGAGTTGTGTACCGGCAGCACCGATGTCGTAATTCGCAAACTGCGTCCAGCCGCTGCTGGTGACGATAACCTTCAACCGCTGGTCGAAAGCGGCGACAAACATGGAATTATGTCCGCCGAGAGAATGACCAATAACACCGATTCTATCGGAGTCAACTTCGTCCAAACTTTGCAGCAGGTCGATACATCGGATATGATAAAAAATTGTCGCCATCGTACCGGATTGATAACGTGCCGCCTTGAAATCGTAGTTCTTCAGTTCCCCCATACTCGGATAGTCAGGAGCGATGACAGCATAACCCCGCCGGGCAAGTTCCCGTGCACAAGCCCGATTGGAATTCGGACTTTCTCCATCCA
>WRCR01000221.1 GCA_009783865.1 Planctomycetaceae bacterium
AAAACGCTCCTACCATCAATTCGAGATATTGTCCGTCGGTATCGGTCAGCATTTTCTCCCACATAAACGATTCGGGATTGTTGCCCCAAAGGAAAAACTTTTTGCCGCCGACAATGTGATGATTCGCAAAATGCACCGTTCCCGCGTGCTTGCCGTGGTCATAACCGGCGAAGAAATCGTTGTCGAAGTCCCACGCAAAAACCGAAGCGGGTCTGTCCGTGAAATTCTACCACCAACTTATATCTTTGCCGTTGTTGATTTTCCAACGCACGAAGTCCGTCTTGGAATGTCCCGTGCCGAAAAGCGTTTCCGGCGGGAAATTAACCTGATAGTTTTCGTCGCAATGTACGGAAACATTAGCCCAATAGAGAAACGACTGTATCAGCGGCGAGCGGTTCATTATTCGCACCTTTGCTTCCAAGAGCGAAGAGTCGGGATGCAGCGTCAACCCGACCGACCACTTGAGACGATGCCTGAACTCGGTTTCGCCTATCCAGATGGTTTTACTGCCGTCGATATTTTCGGTTGTTTTCCAATCAATCGGCATGAAAGAACTTGCCCGATGATGGTGCGGTACATTCCATTCAACGCCGCCGGAAATCCACGCACCCAGCATGCCGATAAGTGCCGGTTTGACAACGCTTTGGCGATAGAAGTATTCGTAATTGTTCGTCTTATCGGTTGCCGAAAAGATGCGTCCGCCGATTTCCGGCAACACGCAGATTTTCACGAAATCGTTTTCCAATTCGAGAGCGTTATATTTCTTATCGACTTTGTTGTCGGTTAGAACATCGTAGAGCGGATAGGGATATATGTGTCCCTGCGCGCCTTGATAAACACGACCGGTGTAATAGACCGGATTGACATCGGGTTCGCCGATTTCATAAGTCGGCAGAACGAGTTCTTTGCGGACAAGTTTTACGTCACCGGCAAAGACAACGGTGCTGAAAATGAAACCGATAGCAGCAAACAAAACGGGAATGATGAAACGCATTGGATTTTCCGGTATGAATTTTTTCGTAAGGGGGGTAGAATTGGTACAATTTTAATCTTTATAGTACGGTACGTCAAATGGGTGAAGCGTGTAAAATTTTGGTCGCTTGCATCGGCATATCTGTTATGGCATAATGAATGTGAAGGTTATGCATTTCCCGAATCGTTCACAATCAACCGAGGAGAACATCTATGTCTTTTTTACGTTTTTATATCGCCGTCTGTTGTTTAATGTTTGCCCCGCTGCTGTCGGCATCAGAACCGGCTTATATGCCGCCTGGTCCGCAAACCGGCGGTATTGTTGACCTTGCGTTAATCTATCAAGGCGGAACACATCGAGTCGATTGGACACCGGAACAATTCGAACCGTATCTCACGTGGACAAATCCAGATACCCAAAAAGAAGAATGGCTCTTCGATGGCTTTCTGTTTATCGAATTTAAAAGCAATACCGGTTTTATGTTCGCAAAGGGCTACGGTTCCAAACCTTCAACGAAAGAAAATCAACTTTGGTTTCTTGAACGCATTTTTGAAAAAGGCAAAGCAGTCGATGCTCTCGATAAAGCCCTTGGAAAAACAATACAACGTCTAGGAACGCCGCCGCGCCCGCGCCGAGTGGTATTGACGCTGCCCGAACCAATTATTCAAACGGAAAATTGGGGAGAACTGAACGGCAAAGCACTTGACTTCAAAAATAACGAAGACCGGGTCGCAGCAGTCAAATGGTTCATCGACCTGCTGCTGGAACGCTGGAAAAAAGAAGGGTATCAAAATCTCGAACTTGCCGGTTTCTATTGGGTCGCCGAAGAAATGGGTAAAGACGATACTGTAAAATTGATACAGCCCATCGGTCAGTATATCCGCAGTCATAACAAGCGGTTTTATTGGATTCCATGGTGGAATTCGCCCGGCAGCAAAATTTGGAAAGAACTCGGTTTTGATGCGGCGTATCAGCAGCCGAATTACTTTTTCAAATTGAATGTTCCCGACGGACGAGTCGAAGAAGCATGCCGCTTCGCGAAGGAACACGCAATGGGTTTGGAAATGGAATGGGACCACCGGGCGATGAACGACAAGGAAAATTATGCCCGCCGCTTGAAGGGGTATCTCGATGGTTTCGAGCAAACCGGTGTGTGGAAAGAAGCGGCTGTCGCCCACTATATGGACGGTCACGGAATGATTGCGTTGTCCAAGTCAACCGACCCGGATATTATTCCGCTTTACCGCCGATTGTGTTCTGCTATAGCGGAGAGACAAAAGAGAAAAGGTTTGTAGATAATTTAGCGGTACTCCGTCTCTGTTATTTTCCAACTTGCTAAAAGTCCTGTGTAAAAGGTTATGACAAGCCCGCCCGAGAAACCGTCGTCCGATGCCAAGCCGGAAAAGCCGCCGTTTTCGCAGCGGCATCCGTATTGGAGCGTATTCTTTGTCGCCATGAACCATCTGGTCGGGCTGGTTACAATCGTCGGATTCGAGTCAATCTGCCGCTTTGACATCGGCGTATTGTGTGCATACGTCTTTATGTTCCTCGGTTACATGATAATTTTCGAGCAGTTTGTCGGCAAGAAACGCAAAAATGAAAAATGGAGTTGGAAAAGTACCGGTGTTGGTGTCATTCTTATTGCTTTCACCATTTCGTGGTTCTGTTTTTTCGTCGGCGTTGCCCGGTTTATTCCGCCGGTTACGATTTCTCGTGAAACGACGTTCCTGACCGATCCCCGCACCGACGACGGCTGGATTGACTTTGCCGCCGGTTTCGAGCAGCAATTTCTGCCGCCGATTCCGCCGGAGCAAAACGGTTATCGGACACTTGCCGCCGCTTTGGGAAAATCGGTCTGCGATAACGAAGAAGCCGCCGAAATTTATTGGTCGGCTCTTTGTGAAAAACTCGGTCTCGACCCTAACCTGGAACCGGCTGTCAAACTCGGCGTATCTCCTTTTGTCGATAGAAAAATTCTCGCACAGGTGCTGAGCCGTCCGTGGACAATGGGCGAGTTTCCCGAAGTCGCCATTTGGCTTGACGAACAGAAACCTTTGCTCGAAGTTCTCGCCGAAGCGGTACGACAAGAACATTTTGTGCTTCCGGCGATTCCTCGGATTATTGATGCCGATGGTGATGCGTTGGAGCGGTTCGCCCCGGAACTATTTGCATGTTACGGCTGTACCCGACTTCGTGATTTGGGAGTTTGGCTCGCTTATCGAATTACACTGCATCTCGGCAGCGGCAATGAGCAGAAAGCCCTCGACGATATAGAAACCCTGTATCGACTTGCAAGTGCCAACCGCGTTCGGCTCAATCACACGATGCAACTACTCACCGCACCAAGCAGTTTGGGGCGGTTGGCGAACGAATTGTCGCTCCAGTGGCTCTGGACGATGAAGCCGGATGCCCAGCGAATCGCCGAGTGGGAAGCAAGACGCAAAGCGGTCATCCATTCGGCACCGGTCAGCGACATCGTGCGATTGCAGCGGCTCTGTTCGCTCAACATGATTAAGCGAGTAGCCGACCCCGAATTTATGTTCGATAAGAATAATCCAGATTTCTGGTTGAAAGAATTCAATTTTCGGCTGTCCCGTTATGGTCCGTGGGACCGGCATTTCCGTGACTTGAATCGGCACTACGATGCCTGCGACACCGCCTTGAACCGCCCATATCGGGGAACCTTGCCGGTTATGCGGGGACTATTTTCCGAAAGGAAAAAGAATGACGATTTCACCGGTATAATGACACACGCTGTGAAATTCTATTTGTGGAAAGGTTCATTGGGATTCTATATTTCATTCATGGCAGAAATCAATTCCGGCGCGATGTTTGAAGAAACGCTGGATATGGTCTACAATCCCTATTTCGTACTTGCCGCATACGACTCTTGCACGGAAACGGCGTTTGCCTTGGAGCGGTTTCGCCTTCATCACGGAAATTCCGCTTGATGCCTGTGCCCGGGAAGCGAGACCGCTGCAATATCACCGTGAAAAGAACGGCGGATACACACTGTACAGTGTAGGACAAAACGGCATTGACGACGGCGGACGGGATTATTACCGCGACTTTCAGAACGACCGAACCGTTCCAAAATCCGCTGACGATATTCGGATTATTTCTCAGAGGTAAATTGGCGTTGCTTGTGTAGCACCGCTCTAATTTTTTGTGAAAAAACAAGGTATAATGATGCAAAAAGAACGACATTTTTTCCGAAATAATAAGTCCAGTTAACATTTTTTTACGGAGTATTTTATGTACCGTTCCATTACCTGTTCCCTATTGTGCTTTTTGTTCCTGACCGGTTTGCTGTCCGCTGAACGCCTGATTGCGCAAAACCCTCCTGTCGAATCTGCTGTATCGGAAATTCCCGATGGTAAATCGCTGACGATTACCATTCTCGACGAATCCGGCAAACCAATTCCGAAGGCGAAATTTTCGTATGCCGGTAATCCGAAACTGCATGAAGGTACCGGATATAGAAAATATACCGAAACCGACGAAAACGGACGCTATGTTATTAGACACAGCCTGGACAAGCCGCAAAAAACGCTGAACGTTTATATCGAACCGTCCGGTTACGATTTTTATCTCGCCGCTTGGGGAGACAGAAGCGGAGATGTTGAGAACGACCCTATTCCCGCAGAGTTCTCGGTTAAACTGGAAAAGGCGGCAACAGTAGGCGGTATAGTTCTCGGCGATGACGGCAAACCGCTTGCCAATGTTTCCGTTGAATTCACTATGCCTTGGGGAAAGCGAAGCCGGGTCAAGCAGCCGGACTATTTCGTTCATGCAGCCCGAACAAAAACCAGTGAAAACGGTGTCTGGAAGTACGAATCGGTGCCGCTGGACCAACTCGAATCCAATGTTAGGATTACTTTCGAGCATCCCGACTATATGAAAACGGTAAAACAATTAAATCTGTCCGGTATTGTTCCGGCAGCCGAAGGAACCTTCGCTCAATCAGTGCGGTTGGAACGAGGTATCACTGTCAAGGGACGGGTTATAGACACTGAAGGCAAGCCGGTTGCCGGTGTTGTTGTCATCGGTCAATGTGAAGAATACGGCGGGGCGATAAAAACGGATACCAACGAAAACGGTGAATATACTTTCAAAAACTGGACAGAGAGCCGCTCCGCTTATGTCGGTGTTTGGAAAGCCGGCATGATGGCGGCACTCAAGAGTTTTCCCGTCGAAAAAGATTCTTCACCGGTCATTGACTTTACGATGAAACCCGCTGGCAAGCCGGTAACGATTAAGATAGTCAACAAAGGCGGTGAACCTATCAAGGGCTTTTACCTTGCCATAGAACGCTGGGGAAACCGGCGAATGCCCGGCGACGCACTCTTGACCGGAAAAGACCGACCGCGCACCGACGAAAATGGACGCTGGATATGGAAGGAAGCACCTGACGAAGAAGTCATACTCTATATGTTTCTCAACGACAAACACATGGACGTTAGAAACAAGTCCGTTGTGCCGCGTGATGAGGAATACGTTTTTGTTTCCGAAGCCCCGCTGAACATCACCGGTAAAGTTACCGACTCTGAAACCGGAAAGGCGATGCCCAAATTCAACGTCTATTGGGGACAAAAATTCCCGAACAATCCCCAATTCTATTGGGAAATCAAGCAGGGAGCCGGTGCGAATGGAACCTACCGCGTCGGCACCAATTACCCGATGGAAGCGGAGGTTGCCGTCAAGGTAGAAGCGGAAGGTTACGAACCGGTTGTTTCACGCAGTATTTCGCTAAATGAGGGAAGTATAACTCTTGACTTTGCTCTGAAAAAACTCTCGGCGGAAAAGGCGAAGGGAATTTTCGGCATGGTCTTGCAGCCAGACGGCAAACCGGCAGCGGACGTTAGCGTTGCAATGGCAACACACGGCAACGGCAGACCATACATTCAAAACGGTCGGTTAAACAGGGAAGAAGAACCGTACACAGTTTCAACGGACAAAGAAGGACGCTTCAAATTCAAGTACATCGACTTTGAAGAAGAATCCAAAGACCGCCCGCACTTCTCACCGGAAATACAAAAGGTCAACTATCTCCTGGTTTTCCTGCACGACTCCGGTTTCAAACGGATTACGCAGCAGGAATGGGAAGCGTTGGACGAAAATAAAACCGTTACGCTGGAAACGTGGGGACGTGTTGAAGGAATTGTCAAAGTCGGAACGAAGCCGGGCAAAAATCTGCCGGTTCAATCTTGGGTTTCGTTCAGTGAAGACAGCAACGCCTACAGAAATGAACCCCACTTGATGATGTATTACGAAACGATAGCCGATGAGTCGGGCAAATTTGTAATCAATCGGCTGCCTGCAAGTTTTGTGAGAGTAGGACGAAAGATTGAATTCGGCAACAGTTCAACGGCATCCGCCGCAACGGACAAAATTCAGTTGAAACCCGGTGAAACGGCAACCGTTGCGCTCGGTGGTGTTGGTCGCCCCGTCACCGGCAAGTTGGTCCCGTCAAAGGAATTTGATACCCCGCCCGATTGGACCTTTGCACATATCCAATGCACTCCGGTTATGGAAAATGTCGAATTTCCCCGTGCCGCGTGGGAAGAACTTCGAGCAAAAATGGAGCCAAAAGAACTCCTTGAAGGAAATGATCCGACTAAACGAGCGGAATGGCTTGAAACCGAAGACGGCAAGAAACTTAAAGCCGCATACGACGAACTCACCGTTGATTACAGGGCAGCCGAAGAACGGAACGATGCAAAGCGGACGAAGCGACGGGTTTGCGCCGTTGCCAAGGATGGAACGTTCCGGCTTGATGACATACCGGAAGGGGATTGGATGCTGAAAGTTCAACTTGATTCTCCGCCGCCGACTACGGACAGTTGCGGAACCGGTGGGCAAATCGGGACGTTGGAGTACAATTTCTCGGTTGCCGCGAT
>WRCR01000222.1 GCA_009783865.1 Planctomycetaceae bacterium
AAATGGCGAAAATTAAATACGCCGATTGGTTTTTGACGGTACAGATTCCGAAACAGATTCCCGGCGGAGAAATTGGTTTCTCGATGATTACCGAAAGCGGTATAAAGGACGTAAATTTTGATATGAAGAACGCCCCTCGATAGACCGCTGTTTTACATACCTGTGTTATAAGCGCACCGGCACACCGAATTCGTTTAACTGCCGTTTTAATTCCTGTATTGTGAACAAGCCGGTGTGCAAAATACCGGCAACTATTGCGGCATCGGCGTGGGCAATCACGAAAGCGTCCCGCAGGTGTTCCGCTGAACCTGCGCCGCCGGAGGCTACCACGGGAACATTGACCGCTTCGGCAATTTTGCGGGTTATAGTCAATTCAAAACCACTTTGGGTTCCGTCGGCATCAACCGAGTTGACAACAATTTCACCGGCTCCCAAATCAACGGCGCGCTTCGCCCATTCAACGGCATCCATTCCGCTGTGATTGCGAAAACCGTGAGTTGTGATTTCATAACCGCTGGGAAATTTATCCGTTTCTGCGTCAGCGCGGATGGGGTCCATTCCGAGAACGATGCATTGTTTTCCGAAAGCCCTTGCGCCTTCTTCGATGATAACCGGATTTTTCACGGCAAGTGAATTGACGGAAATTTTCTCCGCACCGGCTTCGAGAACGAGTTCCATATCGGACAGAGACGAAATGCCGCCGCCGACTGCAAACGGAATACGCACCGCTTTTGCGACCCGGCGTACCATCTCGATGTCAATCGGGCGGTTTTCCGCCGAAGCGGTTATATCATAGACGACTAGTTCGTCGGCTCCGTCTTCGTAGTATCGCTGTGCCAATTCAACGGGATCGCCGAGGTCGATATTGTTCTTGAATTTGACACCTTTGGTGACTCTGTTGCTGATAACATCCAAACAAGGAATAATGCGGCATTTTAACATAATGAAATTGATAGTATAATAAGTGTGGGAACGGAATAACCGCACAGCGCGGTTTCGTTTCGGACTATTGTATCATAACGGAATAATAAATCAATCACCTTTTGGGATTAAGAAAAACAAAACGATGACAAACCGACTTCTAAAAACCGTTTTTTCTATCCTGTGCTGTTTCATAGTTCTATCTGTTGAAACAGCAGCGGCAAAGGAACCGGATGTTTCGCCTATCAAATGCGTCTATTTCGTTCCCGCTGACCGGCAAGTTTGTGCCGATGCGCCGGAACGGCTCGGACGGGTGATGACGTACATTCAAGATTGGTACCGCAAAGAAATGATTCGCAACGGCTTCGGTCCGAAAACCTTCGCTCTTGAATGGGACGCACCCGAAAAATTGAAATTGTATTACATCAATGGTGAAAGGAATCTCTTGGAATATCATCGAAATACTCCCGGCAATGAAATACTCGGTAAGGAAGTCCGAAAATCCATAAAGGAACTCGGAATTGATACGCAAAGAGAAGTCGTTTTGGTTTTTCACGCTTCACTGGTTTGGAAAGACGGCAAATCCGAAGAGACCTGTATGTATGTCGGCGGAGGAAGTCATCTTTCCGGTATGGCGTGGGTTATGGACGATGATATGCAGGATTCCGCCTCGCTGGCAAGTAAAGAACCCGGCGGATATTACGGAAGACCTTGCTCGGTCGGCAAATTCAATTCACATTACATCGGCGGAATAGCCCACGAATTGGGACACGCACTCGGTCTGCCGCACGGAGGAGAAACCGAAGCAGAAAGAAAGACACTCGGTACTTCTTTGATGGGCGGCGGAAATCATACTTTCGGACAGGAACTGCGGAACGAAGGAAAAGGAACATTTTTGAATAAGGCATCGGCACTGCGGCTTTCGACAATCCGTGCTTTTGCAGGTGAACTGCCCGGCAATAAAGAACGGGCAAAGATGACTTTCGAACAATTATCCGCTTCCGTTGAAAACAATCGAAACACGGGAAAGAAGGAAGTAATCATCAAGGGCAAAGTCGATGCCGTTCCGCCGCTTGCCGGTATTTCTTTCTTTAACATCGACAGTTCGCAGAACGAATACGGGTGTCAAACATGGACTATACCGGTAAATAAAAACGGGACGTTTCGTGCAGTGTTAAATGATGTCAAAGCAGACGTTTATACTTGCCGCGTTCGCGGGATTCATACAAGCGGACATCAAAATGAAGTGACCGTTTCTTATTCTTTGAAAGACGGAGACGTGAATCTGATTGAATTTAATGTGCTTGTACCGCTGGAGCAATTGCGGCAGGCGGTGCGGGCGA
The DNA here is from genome assembly GCA_009783865.1 of Planctomycetaceae bacterium. Classification (GTDB taxonomy): domain Bacteria; phylum Planctomycetota; class Planctomycetia; order Pirellulales; family Thermoguttaceae; genus WRKP01. The sequence goes on from WRCR01000222.1 coordinate 2,265, forward strand.
AAGACGCTGATGCAATAAAGAAAATAGCGGCAAGTACGCCGAAGATAAAGGGATACGATTTTCAACAAGTTGCCGATTTTGCCAGCGAACTTTTAATACCGGTACCGCTTGTAAAAGTTGCGGAATTACCTTCGGGTGTGAAGACAGCGGACTTGAGTTATACCGAGTTCATGGAAGCAAAGACGGGCTGGGGACCCTTGCTTCGGCGGCAGGTATATTCGGAAGCCGTCTTTATAAAAGTCGGCGGGCAACTATTCCGGTCAGGGATATTTGCTCACGCAGAGTCGTCTATCAAAGTGAACTTATCGGGCAAGTGGAAAGAGTTTGAATTCGGATACGGAATACAGGACGGCAGCAATCCTGCTCCGCAGGAATTTTCCGTGTTCGGAGACGGCAAAGAAATATTCCGCAGCGAAAAGGTTGCTGACCGCGTTGAACGCCGCAAGAGCATTTCGGTTGACGGAATTCAGGTTTTGGAACTTCGCACCTCACCGGGCGGCAACTCGGCGTGGACGGTTTGGACGAAACCAATGTTGAAACGGTAGCGTAGGATTTTAATCCTACGCAGTGTTAGTATTCTCCATATTGTCTGGCGGCTTCGCCCATTGCGCGAAGATTTTCCGGCTTAGTATCGTCCTGCATAATCGCTGAAGCATCGCAGATATAACCGCCGTTGCGTCCAACCGTCTCAATCACTTTGCGGACATACTCCTTAACCTCATCGGGCTTTCCCAACGCCAGCAAGTCATTCGGAATACCGCCGCTGATGCAGAATTTTTCGCCGACTGCTCTATCAACTTCGTTAATATCGCCGCGGTCAACGTGATAAACAATACTCTTCTCCGGCAGTTGAGCGATGTGTTTCAAATTCGGATTCCATTCGCCTTCGGCATAAAGCAGCGTTTGAATTCCGTCTTTCCAAAGTTCTTCGATGATGTACTTCAAAGTCGGATAATAAAATTTCTCGAATTGAGCCGGTGAAACAAACGGAACGCAGCCGCGGTGCAGCCAGAGTCCAACCGGCACTTGTTTCGACGGGTCGCTTGTTCTCTTCGCCATGTAGAGCAAATGAGGCGCAAGGGCTTCACAAGCCGCCTGTACTTTTTTCGGTCTCATGAACAAATCCATGCACAGCGATTTATAACCGCGCAGTTTATCCGCAAGTATATCAAACGGTGCTTTCAGTATTCCGCAGATTGCCGAAGGTGTACCGGTTTCGTTTTTCAATCGGGCTAAATGCGGTCCGTATGCGTTGAAATAATTTTTCATTGCTGCCATACCGGCAAGCAGTGTGACATTGTTTTCATAAGTGTTAGGTTCGCCGGGACCCTTGACGGTATAAGTCACGCGCGGCATCCAGCGGTTTGCAAGAAAACCAACCGGGTCGGCAATTAACTCATCGTATTCGTCTTCCCGCATGTATGCTTCATCTTCCGGCGGTTCGAGATATTGAAATCCGGTAGTCGGCGGAATTTGCACGCCCGGCAGCGCATAGTATTTTATACCGGCGGACTGGACTACACCAGACCAAACATAAACCATGTTAGCAGGAACAGCGTCCCAATCGAAGTCGCGGCAGCACCGGAACATCGCTTCGAAAGCGAGGTTATAATCCTGCGTGACATCCTGGCAGTTCATACCGGAATAGATTGCCGTGACTTCGGCAGCGAAAGGGCGCACCGGCACCTTGTCTGCTTTACCATTCCGCAAGGCGGTAACATAACGGTTAAGACGTTCATTATAAAGGGTTTCGTAATTAACAGCGGTCATAGCAGCATCTCGTTAGGATGAATTCAAAAAGTATATTAACAACGAAAACATTTTACCGAAATGCACGGGGAAATCAATTATTAGTTCGACTGCAAGTTTTTACCGAACGGAGCCGCAATCGAAAGATTTTGAAATAATACAAGCGGCGGGGCTATCCCAGGTCTGACGCATCAAAAATTACTTTTTATGATTTGTTCGATAATGGCGGTTCTGAACTCTATCGACAATGCCGCCCGGAACATCATTGTCGGTACCGTTTGCTTGCCTTTTACCTTCAACGTCAAACCGTACGCCAAACGCCCCAATCGCCGCACCTCTTCGCAAGGCAAGTCACTGACCGTGCGATGAAATATGCCAATCATAAATGTCGACAAACCCTGCCGCTTCAGAAATTGTATGCGTCAGACCCGGGTTACCCCCGCCGTTATTTAACCACGCTTCGGCTCCATCAATCAATCGCCTTTCCAAACTTTTTTGACCGCCTCGTAAGACGGTTTTTCCTTTCCGTCTGTTGTGACCAATCCCCAGCGGGTTTCAATTGGACAATCACTCTGTCCGCAAACATAACAGCGCGAAGAGTCCCCGTAACAATAAATAAACGCGCCTAATAGATACGGCTTCTTCATCAATCGCGGCAGCAAGTCGCGGTAAAAATCACCTTGCCCTTCAGGAGTATGCGGATAAGCAGGTATCACCGTCTTCGCCGGCATTTCCGCGTATAAGTGGTCGCGAAAGTCGGAAAGAAATAAGAAATTACCATGGTCGCCGGAAGCATCACGGCGGACACGATTCCGCATCCGCTCCGGCAATCGGTCAACGAATTCCTGTATGTTTTGCCTCGCTTCCGCTTCGCTGGAAACACCATACCGCTCAAGCACCGCCCGGCGTTCTCCCGGCGTTTTGGGAACACCGCCGCTAATATATCCGAACTCGCAAAGAATTATCGGCTTGCCGGTAAAACTCCACAGGTAAGCCGGCAGCACATCAAACATACACAGGTAATTGCCGAAAGATGTAAAACAACCGATGTAAATATCGATTCCTACATAATCGCAGTACTTGTGATACGGACGCATCAAAAAATGTAAATCGACCTGCGGTCCCGCACTGTTATAACCGATGAGTACATCGCCGCGCAAATGATGTATTGCTTCGAGTTGTATTCCTATGAACCGGACGGCTTCTTCCATAGTCAGCGGCAGTGTAAATCGCGGAACTCCCATTTCGTTAGTGATTTGAATTGCCCCGATGAGTTCCCGTAAATCCTGCAACAGGAAAACGGCAATTTCCTTCACCCGCTTCTCGTTTTTCCGGTGCCGGGGGTCAACGCCGAATTGTATAAACTCACGCGGATAAGGCGTTACTGCCATGATTTTTATACCGTTGTCGTTATATTTTTGAAGTTTCGCTTTGAAGTTCTTGTACTCTTCCCGTACATTGCCGGAAGTGTCAAACGGAAAAGGAATATCGCAGCGGTCCCATTCGATACCGGCGTTTTTCATTCCTTCGTAGTTCAGGTCAGCGTGACAGATGCCCTTAATAAAGCCGCCTGCTTTTTCCCGACTTGCTCTGGTTTCCGGCGATGTCATCGGCTTTAACGGATAGGTCAGCAGCGATGCCGGCAAGTGAGTCAGTGTCGGTCCGAATTGCCGATATACAAACTCTTCCATTCCCATTGCTTTGCCGATGAGATTGCCGATTGAGTCCATCGGGGGTTCTGCAAACAGTTTTGCCGAATCGGAAAACAGCAAAACTATTCCGAAAACGCAATATAAAAACGACGATTTGTGCATAGTAATTTTTTGTAAGAGGCGTGCGATTTTAATTCCGCTGTTATTTAGCCGATACTCCGGCTCTTCGGATACTAAGTTCTATAATCGGTTATCAATTCCGGCTGTTTTTGACACCCTTCACAAAGTTGATTTATCGGACATTCTCTGCACTTCGGCGTTTCGTGATTGTGGCTGTACGTCGTTCATTGTGATACAAATAACTTGTTGGATTTAGGACAAATTATCTCTTTGGGCGGCACATGAATTTTGGGTGTTTCCGGTAAATTTTTGATTTGCTCAATTTTTTTCTGAACGCTAATTCCATCAATACCATAACCGATTGCGTCCCAGCCGTCTGTTTTTTGACGTGCAAATAATTCAATACGGCTAATATCGCCAAATAGTTGCACAATCCTATCGCGAACAATCGGCGGTTTAACAGAATGTCCTAACCTTGGGTGCATTAAAATTTGCGGAACGGTCTTATCTACGGACTTAATATGTCCGCGCATACCAAGCAAACATATTTCAATATTCGATTTCGTGTAACTTCCCATTCCATGCAGCGGCATGCCGTCTTTACGGATTTTTACCCACGAAAAAGCGCAGGTCTTATACTTGAACCCCCACGACTGCATCACTTTCATTGCTTCCGGTAAAGCGGGCATTGTTGCCCATAAAAAAAGTGCGCAATTCTTATCACGTAAATCTTTTACCGGAAGAGCACAAATTTCCTCGACAGGCATTGTTTCGTAATGCTTTTCCGGTGCAAAATTTCCCCCTTTTTTTCCCGTTCCCCAGAGGTATGCCCAGGGCGGGTCAGCGTATATGACTTGGTATTTCATTGTAAATCCTCCTTGTACTCGATGGTGTGTATCAGTTCTTCGTCAATCTTTTTCAAGTCCAATTGAAATTTTCCACGTCTCGGCCGTCCGTTCGAATTGCGAAAACCTTTCTGAAAAGAACCACATTTTTCGAGAGTATTGTCTGTGATTTCAATAACTAAACTTTTGCAAACCTC
>WRCR01000223.1 GCA_009783865.1 Planctomycetaceae bacterium
CCGTCATCAAATTCCGTGACGTTGCTATGCGCGGACCGTGGACCAGCGGCGGTATGGAATTCAACTTCGGCGTAGTCGGACATTCACCGCACTGCTCATCGCCGGTTGATTACCTTGTCAAAACAAATAATCACGACGACAGCGCAAGTTGTTACCTTTCGCATCTCGATTTGATGACCCGCACCGTTTGGACGGTTGAAGTCAATTTACCCGCCGACTCCGCCGGCTTCGTTACGCGGGTGTACTGGTTCAACAATACGCCGTTTAATCAGCCGTATTATTCTTGGTCGAATCTCGGCGTTGTGGTTTCGGAGGAATGGCAGGCAATCAATCCCGGCACTACCGCACTTGGTCATAGCGGCGAAGTTTCCCCTTGGCACATTGACGACAAAGGGCGCGACCTTTCCTGGTACAAGAACAACGACTTCGGTTCGTACAAGTCCTATCATGTTTTCGGAAAACTGGCAGAGCATTATGGTTATTATGACCACGGTCGGCAGTGCGGCATGGCGGCTTATGTACCGCATGAAGACCGGCGCGGACGGAAAATCTGGATTTGGGGGCTTTCCCGCGAAGGCATGATTTGGGAACAGTTGCTGACCGACCCGCCGGGAAAACAGTATCTCGAAATCCAAGCGGGACGGCTGTTCATTCAAAACGCCGCCGGCTCATCTGCAACGCCGTTCAAGCATCGTGATTTCGCACCCTTCGCCGTTGACCATTGGGAGGAACATTGGCTGCCCGTTGATTCCATCGGCGGGTTTGTTGCCGCATCGCCGTTTGGAAGCATGAATGTTGAAACAACGGACAAAAAAAAGATAACGATTGCCATCTCGCCGGCGAAGTCCTGTAAAGGAACACTCGAAATTCTTGACGGTGAAAAAATTCTCAAGACCATTCCCGTTTCGTTAAAAGTACCGCAGCCGTTCCTCACTACAATCGAGTTGGATGCGCCCGCCGAAAAGTTGAGCGTCCGTCTCGGCAGTGCCGGACTATACTATGAACACAACGCAAACAATACGTTGACAAGACCGACTGCTTCGCCCGAATCATTCGATGGAAAAACCGCCTTCGGAAAGTACTTGAGCGGCTGCGAATTGATGCGGCAGAAACAATACGCAAAGGCAAAGCAGATGTTCAATGAATCGCTGGCGCAGGATGCGCATTTCATACCGGCATTGACACGTCTTGCGGAACTTGCCAACATGGTCGGCGATTGGAAAGAGGCGAGTGAACTGTGCCGCCGCGCATTGGCAGTCGATACTTACGATGCGGACGCAAATTATCAGTTCGCGCTGGCATCGCTGGCACTCGGTCAATATGCCGATGCGAAAGAAGCGGCTGCGCTCATGTCGCTGTCTCCGAACCATAGAGTAACCGCTCTGACGATGCAGGCAAAAGTCGAACTCGTGCAGAAAAGATATGATTCCGCTATTCGATTGGCTTATAAGTTAGTTGGAATTTCGTCGCAAACTTCGGACATGTTACGAATATTATCGTGCGCTTACCGTGCCGCAGGAAGCAATGTCGGAGCGAAAAATGCTATTGACGGGATTAAGCATTACAACCCGCTCGACCATTTTGCCGATGCGGAGTTGTTCCTGCTCGGAGAAAAAATGCTAAACAGATTGCCTAACCTGCAAACCGAATTGCCGCAGGAAACGTATCTCGAACTTGCGGCATGGTATATCACGGCAGGACGCAATGAAGACGCTGTTGCCATACTGGAATTGCTGCCGAACAAAGAACATGTCGAAACGTTGTTTTGGCTCGCTTGGCTGAAACAAGATGAACAACTACTCGCCAAAGCAAAGACATTACCGGCAGCGTTTGTGTTTCCGTTCCGACTTGAAGCACTGCCGGTGTTTGAATGGGCGGTGAGCAAAAACACGCCCGAACTTTCCGACAACGATTGGAAGAGCAATTATTATCTGGCATTGCTTCTGCATCATCTCGGTAAGACGGAACGGGCAGAACAACTTATGAAGGATTGCGGCGACAAGCCGGATTTTGCGGCGTTTTACGCTGTTAGAGCGGAATGGCTGCCCGATAACGCTCTTGCCGACCTCTTGCGGGCTGTTGCACTTGAACCGGATGCCTGGCGTTATGGTGTCCGATTAGCGCGCTTGTATCACACAAAGGGTGAACACGTTAAAATGCTGCAAACAACGCAGGATTATCTGTTGCGTTTTCCGACTAACGATTCGCTGGAACTGCTGCATGCGCAGGCACTCATCGAAAACAGACAATACGAGACGGCGGTGCAGCAACTTCAAAAGGCGGTTATTCTGCCCAACGAAGGCGGTTTAGCAGGGCGGAACATTTATCGGGAAGCAACGCTGCTCCTTGCTGCGAAACATTTGCGGGAAAAGAACCATGCCGAAGCGAAGAAGTATGTTAAAGCAGCCTGGGATTGGCTTGAGAATCTCGGTTCCGGCAAGCCGTATCCTGATAAGGTTGATGAACGCATCGAGGATTGGCTTGAATCGCTCTGTGTTCCTGAAGCGGTTTTACCGACAGCGTTGGACGAAGTACTCAAGATAACCGGTAATTCCAATACTGCGCTGGTTAAGAAAATCTTGTCCGAATTGAATCGGCACGCTGCAATGAAACCGGTGTCGGCTAAATAGGCGACACTTTTTGCCCTTGCCAAGTTTAGCGGGTGTGTTATCACTTGCGCAGGTTATCAATCCCCGTTATTTTCGGTGTATATGATATGAAATCGATGAAAGAAATACTTCAACGCTGCCGGACTTGGTATTGCTCGCTTCAGCCATCTTATGTTCTGGTGTTCGGCTATACCTTTTTCGTTTTGGCGGTGTTCTTGCTGCTTTGTTTGCCGATTTGCTGGAAGGTCGAGAGCGTTCCACTCATTGATACGTTGTTCACTGCCGTTGCCGTTGTCAGCACCTGCGGATTACAAACGGTGAACTTTGCTGACACGTATAACGGGCTGGGACACTTCGTTGCTCTTTTGGGAATTCAAGCCGGCGGTTTGGGATTTATGACACTCGGCTCTTGGATTATTTTGTCATCGAAAGCCCATTTGCCGAAGAAGCGGCTCCAAATCGGTAAGGCGATATTGGCGATGCCGGAGTTCTTTGACCCCCGCCGATTCTTTCGGCATATCGTCATTTTCACATTGAGCATCGAATTGTTCGGTACCTTAATATTGTGGATTTTGTTTCGGTCAGCAGACGTTCCGTATCCGCTATGGGCAGCCGTTTTCCATTCCGTAACCGCATTTTGCACGGCAGGAATCAGCATTTTTCCTAACAATCTTGAATCGTTTTCTGACCATACTTCCATTACGCTGACGATAGCCCTGTTAAGTTTGCTCGGCGGAATCGGCTTTATCGTGATGGATGACTTATGCCGCTCCATCAAACAGCGGAGTTTGCGGACGACTCTCACTACCCGCATCATTCTGGCGGCAACTTTCGGTTGCGTTCTAGCGGGAACACTTTTCCTTTTTTTCGACCCTCACATTGCGGAGTTTTCATTAAAGAAACGGCTTTTGACGGCATTTTTTCAAACGGTGTCAGCAGCGACAACGGCGGGTTTCAACACGATGCCCGTCGGCTGTCTTGCATCGGCAACAATGGTGATAGTCATTATTCTGATGATTATGGGAGCGTCTCCGAGCGGAACAGGCGGCGGACTGAAAAGTACAACGTGGTCGGCTGCGCTTGCGACAGTGATGAGTTTCTTTCGGGGAAGAGAGGAAATCACGTTCTTCAACTGTACTGTGCCTCACAGCAGAACGACAGCCGCCTTTGCGTCTATCACGCTCTATATGATTACTTTTGCCGCTGGAACGTATTGCTTGTTGTGCAGCGATTCACATTCCTTTGAGAACATTGTGTTTGAAGTCGCATCGGCTTTAGGAACGGTCGGATGGAGTCACGGCATCACACCGGAGTTGTCGGCTGCAGGAAAAATCGTAGTCATGCTGCTGATGTTCATCGGTCGTCTCGGCATCATTGCGCTGGCATTGGGAGCAGTCGCACTGTATCACGACATTTCACACGACACCGATGAGTCCGAAGAAACGGTATCGCCTCCTATACAGGAATCGGATATTGTTCTGTAAGAATGTTTCCTTATTTCGCACCGTTCCGTTTTCCACTGTGCATGTTTGTGCTATAATCTTCAGATAATTTGTTTATTGATTACCGATACCCCAAAATTCCATGTACCGATTACTTTTACTTGCGTTTCTTTTCACGTTTCCGCTTCTTGCGGAGGAACAAATCGGCGTACGACCTTACGAAATGGAACGCGCTGGTCGGACAGCGGATGTGCGTCCGCCGCTGATTGACTTCGAGAACCTCGACAACTGGACGGTCGAAACCGTTGAATCCGAAGCGGCTTTTACGGTAAGCCGGGAACAGCAACTCTGGAACAAACACGTCGGCAAGTTGACGTACAAAAGTACGGCAACGGATTCCAAGAAACCGGTCATTACGCTCAAGCCGCCAAAACCGATTCCGATTCCACAGCCGTTTGATTGCGTCAACTTATGGATTTACGGCAATAACTGGACCCGTCCGGTGCCTGACCCGTCAACGCCGCAGGTTGTCGTAACGCTCATTTTACGCGGAAGCACGAAACAGCCGCTACGAGTGGAACTCTGCAAGGTCAACTGGAAAGAATGGCACCTGCTGCATAAAAAATTGTCCGCCGAACAACTTGCTTCGCTCGGCGATGCGCCGGTGTTTGAAGCGGTTGAAATTTCCGGCGGAACCAACACGGAATCCCGCAATCTCTTTTTCGATAACCTGTCGTTCTTCAAGGAGGAACTTCCGCCGTTGACATTTGAACCGCGTCCTTTGCGAAACGTGAAATTGCCCGAAGGTCAAACGACTGGAACCAACACCGGACCTGGTACGCTGCCGTTTCCCAATCGGGAAGAAACGATTCTGCCGACGAGTACATCACATTTCGCCAAGCAGCAACAGCATCCTTGGACATACCAATACCCCAGTTCATATTATCTGTCTTACCTCGAAAAAGGAGATGACCATTATGATTGGTACTATACTCCGAAAACCGGAACGTTGGATGATTTCACCGTCAAGGTATCCGAACCGCCCATCAATGGTAGTCGGCCTGCTGGTTGGGAACCGAAAAATGTTATATTACAAATCAAGGGTTCCGGTATCCGTTTTGTTGACGAACCGAAGGAACCCCCGCAGTTGCTCTCGATTGCAATCGAAGGAGAGGTGCTAATCGCCCGATGGAAGTTCGGCAACAACGAAGTCGAATATCATTTCACGATGAAAAATAAAACGCTGATTGTTGATGTCCGCTGTCCCGGCGGCAATGTGAAGGAATTTTCGTCCGGCGGCTGGAACGGATTTACAAAAGCGAAACTCGTCAAGGTTCCGTATCTCGTCGGCAACGGCACGGTACGACCGGCTGTTATAGTTGCAGAAACCTACTCGGATTTGCATCCGGTGTTCATTCTTTCAACGCTTGACCATACCCGGTCAAACTCCTCTATGTTTTTCTGGGAGAACAAAGCGGCACAGAATTACATCCCGACTGAATCTATAGATACGGCAAAAGATTTGTTTTTATTGGTGAACAAAATGGAACGGGATTACATTAGCGCGGCGGCGTGCAGCCGGTATCTTCCGAAGACCGACGGCAAGCGCAACGATTGTTTCGAGCGGCTGTTCATCACTGTATCGCGGGACTTCGAGGAAGTCCTGCCGAATATCCCTAACGACCCGTCGCCATGGAGACATGTTACCGCAGAATATGTTTGGCGGACGCACGGAGTGAGAAATCATGATTCCGATTACGAATACTGGAAACGCATCAAACGCTACGGATTGGAAAAGATACTCGTCACTGACCACGAAACGGTTTGGCGCGACGGCTATGAAAGTTTTACATTTAGAACGTCTGCCGCTCCCAAACGAGGCGGTGACGAAGGGTTGAAAGAATACACACAAAAGATGCACGCTCTCGGTTTCAAGTATGGTCCGTACAATAATTATGTCGATTTCGCACCGGTCAACGAATTCTGGAATCCCGATTGGGTAACGCGGCAGTCCGACGGTTCTTATCGTTCCGCTTGGATGCGCTGCTATAATGTTAAACCGGCTATTGCTGTTCAGATGGAACCGAAAATCACGGAAATCGTCCAGCAAAAGTTCGGATTCAACACGGCGTATTGCGATGTTCACACCTCGCCGCCGCCGTGGGGCTATGTTGATTACGATGCTCGTGTTCCCGGTGCAGGAACCTTTGCCGCAACATTTTTCGCATACGGCGAACTTCTGCTGCATCAAAAGAAAATCTGGAACGGTCCCGTTTATAGTGAAGGACCTTACCAAATGTACTATAGCGGTTTGACGGACGGCAACTATGCTCAAGACCAAGCGTATTTTGTGAGCGAAAAGGATTTGCCGTGGATAGTCGATTTCGATTTGCTGAAGATTCATCCTCTCGAAAACAATTTCGGCATGGGCGGTCCCGTTATGTTTTACGGTGCGAAACAGTTCCAAAGCATTAAAGAAAATATCAAAGAAAGAAAGCAGCCGCTGGATAAATTTCTTGCTGCGGCACTGGCGGATACCGCTCTTGAATTTTCGGGAGACAGCGGACCCGCGCTGGATAGATTTCTTGCCGCAACGCTGGCTTTCGGGCACACGGGATATTTCGCTTTCGGACAGTTGGGGAATATCTTCGCTGACTTTGAACTCGAAGACGGTGTCCGTTCCTATTTTGCGGTACAACAACTTGCGGCGCGATACGGAAAGGCAAACGTCAAAAAGATACGCTACGCCGACGAAAACGGTGAATTCTTAACGA
>WRCR01000224.1 GCA_009783865.1 Planctomycetaceae bacterium
AAGCGTATCGTAAGTTCCGGATTGAAAAAGCGGGCAAGTCGAAGACGTTTCGGCGGGAACCGGCAGGGAAGACGCACTATCCGTTTAACTTGACGAAAAACGATGTTGCCGGTTTGGAAATTCTTTTTATCCTTGAAGGCGAGGAAAAGTCGAAACGTTTACAAGGCGATTATGAAACGGCATCGGCAGACGAAGGTTTTCCTGTTTGCAGAGCAACGTGCGGGGACTCCGGCAGCAGTAATGCGAAGCAATGGACAGACCATTTTACCGCTCTTGGTATTTCAAATAAAACGTTGATTGTTATTTTACCCGATGCCGATGATGCCGGTACGAAGTACGGAAAACAAGTGGCGGATATTGCAGTCGAACATGGTTTTTCCGTCAAGATTATCGAATTGCCTGACTTGCCCAGCGGCGGCGATTATGTTGATTGGAGAGACAGACTGGTCTCGTCTGAAGATGGGATTGATGGCGTTGAAGTGTTTCGGAAACTGCTTACGTTGGTTGATGAGGCAGTACAGTACCAGTTGCCGAAAGAGGAAAACGAAGGCAACGTTGATGCCAGCAATGCCGATGATGTTGAACCGGCTGTACTCCAACCCGAAGCACTGAACAAAGTACTCGCCGGCATCTTGCCGGTTGACTGGACGCAGTATGAACGTGTCAGCGGCAAGGACGGAGAAAAAATAGGTCCGCCATCAGAACGGGATTATATTCTGCGGACGATAGAGAGAATTCTCTTGACAGCAAAAGCGCAGAACGTTCCGCTTGTTTGCAAAGACGGACAGGTTTTCATTTTTTCCGAAACGCACTATGTTCCGATTGACGAAACAGCAATGAAAACCGCTTTGATTGAATTTTCCATCGCTTGCGGTGTTCCGAATGATACGGCGGTTTATCAATTTTTCGTTGAAAAATTATTCCGGCAGTTTTTAATCTGCGTTTCACGGCAGCGGATGAGCATAACCGAACCGGAGGGGACGTTTATAAACTTGCGGAACGGAACGCTCTTTTTCGGCAAGAATGGTGCGGAGTTGAAAGAACATAGTCCGAAAAACTTTATCCGATATTGCTTATCATTTGATTATAATCCCGATGCAACATGTCAGATGTGGGACGAACATCTCCGCCGTTCTTTGCCGGACGCAGAGACCGCTGATTATCTTGCCGAATGTTTCGCATTGCCGTTTTACAGCGGCAAGATTGAAAAGGTATTGATACTTTGCGGACAACCATCAACGGGAAAGTCCGTGTCGCTTGATGTGCTGTCGGCAATACTCGGCAGTGAAAATATATCATGCGAAATCTTTCAAAATTTGACAAGCACAGATACAGCAGGGTATTTTTCCCGCAATGAACTTGACGGCAGATTAGCAAACATTGCAACAGATGTTTCAAATAAATTAGGGGACAGCGGACTTGCGAAGATGCTCATAAGTCGAGAGTCGGTGTCGGCAAGACCGCCGTATGGAAAGAACATAAAACGAATCAAAAACTATGCTCGGTTGTTATTTGCAATGAATGAATTACCGCCGCAGTTTTTAACAGACGGTGCGCTAAAGCGGAGAGCAGCGTTTATTGAATTTCCGAATGTTGTTTCGCAGAAAGAGACAGATACCGGCTATGCGCAGCGAATAATTGCCGGTGAGTTGTCCGGTGTTTTGAATTGGATTATTGCCGGTTTGGGACGGTTGCTTGATAAAGGAAAACTTGAGCCGCCGACAAGTGTTGCGGCAGTAATGGAACGGGTGCGGATTGAAAACGACCCATTATCCGGCTGGCTTGCCGAAAAAGAGTACTGCGTTGGAAACGAGACCTACCTCACGGTAAAAGAGTCGTATCAGTCCTTTTCGGAGTATTGCCGAGAGAACGGAAACGCAGAGCCGAGCAGGGGTACTTTCACGAGGCGGTTGAAGGCACTGGGGTACACAGTTGAGAAACCCAATGGTCATGTCGGTTGGATTTTTCGTTTTTCGTACTTTCATGAAAGTTTGTCGGAATTTACGTCCCCTGCGTCCCCAGCGCAGTCGAATTCCGCTGCAACCCTTGAAAACACGGTACATGAGGCGGGGACAGAATGGGGACGTAACGGGGACGCAATGGAGACAGAAAATTTGCGTCCCCATTACGTCCCCGAAGGTGGAAGCCATGAAACTCCTATAAAACAAGGACATGATGGCGTGTCGGAGACGCAGGGGACGTTGGGGACGCAAATTTCAGAAAACTTTTGTACAAGTGAGGAAAATGCGGACGAGAACCGCACGGACGGATTTTGATTTTCCATTGGATTATACCTATTGCAATAGAATAACATTATTTTTATCATTATTACACTATATTACACAGGAAATGGTTTTTATGAAAGTCAGGCAGTATATGAAATGCCATGTTTATCAGTCGAACAAAGGTGCAGTGAACAAAGACGGCAAACCGGCAAAGGCAGTATGGAAGTTATCCGCTGGCAGTGAGGGCAGGCGGTTGGTAATTCATTTAGGAGTCCAGACAAAAAAGTCGGCAGAAGGATTTGAAAGACATGCCAACGAGGTACTCGCCGCAAAGGTTGGCAATCGAAGGATTGAGGCAGAGACCGAAAAGTGGTTGTCGGAACTGTTCGGCAATAATCCGCCGCTGTACGAAAAACTGGTTGATGCCGGTTGGATTGATGAACGGGACAGACGGACGCTGGGACAGCATGTCGAAAAGTACAAAAAAGCAAAAAAGTGGAAAAAGAACACCGTTGATGCTTTTTACCAAGCCGAAAAATATATGATTGAGTATTTCGGTTTTGACTGTCCGCTTTATAAAATTTCCGCAGACCGAGCAAAGAGTTTTAGAGGTTATCTTGTCAACGAGCGCGGACTGGGAAAGACGACAGTATCAAAATATATTACACAGGCAAAGTCGGTTTTTGCTGATGCTGTTGACCGTGACCTAATATCGAAAAATCCGTTCGCCAAAGTAGAAACTGGAAAACAAGTAAATGAGAAGCGCAGACACTATATCACCCATAAGGAATTTCTGCTTTTGTTAGACGAATGCGCTGACGCAAGACAGCGGTTGATTTTGACCTTGCATCGTTATGCCGGACTCCGCCCCCATGAGTTAGAACTCCTGCGCTGGGACGAGGTAAATTGGAAACTGGGGATTTTCACAGTCCGTACCACGAAGACCGAAGACGATGGCAATTCTGCAAGGACGATAAAAATGTTCCCCGTAGTTGCTTCAACGTTTTGGGAGTACTTGGAGACGCTGCCGGAAGGAACGAAAGACGACGGGTTGGTATTTCCTGAACTTATTCCTTATGATAGGTTGTTTATAACGAAAATTGCAAAACGGTGCGGACTAGGACATATTGAAAAAATACCTACAAATTGCCGGAGCAGTATCGGGACGCAACTGCTGGATGAGGGTTGGAAGCCGTCAAGGGTTGCGCAGTTTTTAGGGAACTCTGTACCGGTACTGTTGCGTCACTACTATCAAATACGGCATTACCAATACGGTGACGAAATTCAAAAAGAATCGCAAAATGATACCGAACCTTCCGCCGAGACATGGACAGGGGCAGGGCAGGCAGCAGAGGGCAAAAAAGAGGTAGCAGAACAGGTAGCAGAACGTGATAAAACGGCGTTGAATCACGTTGAATCTGCCGAAAACGAAATTTTAGAAAACGGAAATAAAAACGTTGTAATTCCTTATAATTCAACACGTTGCAGCGAAAATACGCCTTCAATCCATCCTCGTTCTACTGTCGAGGAATTGATAGAAGAACTCCGCATTAGAATTGAACCTCGCCAACTTGCTGACCAGCGTTTCCATTGCGTCCACCGGATTTCGCGAAGCAAGACCGCGCCGAATTAAAGTCGCCGCCTTCAATACATCAGGAGAAAAAAGTTTCTCTTCACGCCGCGTTGCTGATTTTCCGATGTCAATCGCAGGCCATATCCGCTGTTCCGCTAACTCGCGGTCAAGCACCAATTCCATATTGCCGGTACCTTTGAACTCTTCATAAATCAAGTCGTCCATTCTGCTTCCGGTTCCAATCAATGCCGTTCCAACTATCGTCAACGAACCGCCTTCTTCAAAAGCGCGGGCAGTTGCAAACAACTTTTTCGGAATATCCATCGCCTTAATATCGACACCGCCGGTCATCGTCCGTCCTTGACCGGTGCTGGTCACATACTTATTAAAAGCACGTGCAAGACGAGTAATAGAATCCATCAAAAGAAAAACGTCTTTTCCCTGTTCAGCCAAACGGCGGCAGCGTTCTACCACTAATTGGGCGAGACGGACATGCGACTCAACTTCTCTGTCTAAACTGCTGGCAATAACTTCAGCATTGACCGCCCGCTGAAAGTCCGTGACTTCTTCAGGACGTTCATCAACGAGAAGAATTATTACTTTCACATCAGGATGATTTTTTACAACCGCTTGACTAATGTGATGCAGCAAAATGGTCTTTCCGCTTCGCGGCGGAGCAACAATCAGCGCGCGCTGTCCTTTTCCAAGCGGAGTCAAGATGTCCATCACACGGGTTGTGAGCGGCTCAGGTCCGGTTTCAAGCCGCAGCCATTCTTCTGGATTGATGGGCGTTCTTTCGTCAAAGGGCTTGATGTTCGGAAAATCATCCGGCGAAAGTCCGTCCACGTCAATAATTTCACGAAGACGGGGTCCTTGATTTTTCGTGCCGGGCTGCACAAGTCCGTGAATCAAAACGCCTTCGCGGAACTTGTATTTGTCAATCATACTGCCGGGAATGAACGGGTCGCTCAAAACACGGCGGTAATCATTTTCGGGTGAGCGCAGAAAACCGTAATTGTTGGGGTGCATTTCCAACGCGCCGGTTGCTTCGTAGAATTCGTCAGGATTACCGGGTTCGATAAAACCGGAGGGTGCGCCGCCGGGTTTAGAACTGCGGACGATTCGGCGGTTATTATAACCGTTGTTGTTTGCAGGCGCGCGCGGCGGTCTGCCGTTTTGTCCAGTGGAACGCGCATTATTATTACGCTGTTGCCGATTTCCGTTAAAATTCGGATTGTTTCTTGCCATAGCAATAGATGCCTATCAAGCGATGAGAAAAAGGGGTGGTACTCTTCCGCGTGTTTAGTGAAACAAAAACGGTTTAGAACCGTCGCCGCAAGGTTGGGCTTTCTGTTCAAACGTCAGAGGACATTCAAAACAAGCGGAGAGAATTTACTAAAAGCAATACTTTGAAAAACGCAACTGCGCGAAAAGCAACGCGGCAGCCGCAACACTTGAGACACATGATAACAAAAAAATAAAATCTGTCAAGGGCGGTTTCCGAGGGCTGGCAGTATTAAATTCTGTCCCGCCGCTTTATACTTTCTCATACCGCTTCAATCGGCAACTCGTTTTGCTGCATGAACGCAAGAAGTTCTTCCCGGTTGAAACATTTTTCGGTTGTTCCTATTCCGCGGACACAACTCGCTCCTTGTGCGCAGCCCCATCGCACCGCTTCAAACGCCGGCAATCCTTCAAGCAGACCGGCAATCAAACCGGCACAGAAAGCATCGCCTGAACCGCTGCCGCTGACATATTCCACCGGATATGTTCCCGTCTGAAACTGCTTCTGCTCATCAAAATACAAGATTCCGCTGTTGCCCTGCGTTATCATCACGGTTTTGGCTCCTGCATTGATAAAGAACCCTGCCTGTTCATACGGGTCGCGATAGTCCGTAATTTTTTCGCCTTCGTGTTCATTTGGAGTAAAAATATCGGTGAACGGCAAGAGCGGTTTCAAAAGGTCCCAATATTCCCTTTCACCGTAAAGAACGACATCGACCAGCGTAGTCCAGCCATTCTCTTGCGCGGCTTTCAACACTTTCGGTGTCCGCTCATTTTCCAATGCGTTGAGCATGAAAAAACCGCCGAGATAAAACACCTTTCTTTCGTTTTTGATTGACGGGTCAGTGATAACTTCCAACAGTTTATCATCGAAGACGTAGTCGTCATTCGCACCGGTAGTGCAGACAAACCGGCGGTCTTCGCCTTGAACGTTGATGTGCATTGCTGTTCCGGGACAATTTCCGAGCGAGCGTTGCAGTTCTACCGCAACATTTGGGACGGCAACGGAACGGGCAATGAAGTCGCTCAAAGCGTCATCGCCGACGCAGCCGCTCAAATAATTTTCGATTCCCAGTCGGGAAAGATTCAGGGCGACATTGCCAGCGCAGCCGCCGAGATTTAATTCGATTTTTTTCGTTGTTACCAATTCGCCTTCGGCAGGAAGATGACTTATCGGAAAACACGCAACATCGGCAAACAAAATGCCGGAACAAATACATCGTTTCATCGGTGCGATAGTTCCATGAGGAACGAATAAAAGGAAGAACAAAGCCAATTGCGGTGATTATACAAAACCGGCTAACAAATAACAAGCGGCAACACTATTTTTCCTCTATAGCGAATCTTTTGCACACCCCTCGCGAGCGGCGAGAACTGCACCGCTATGTTAAATCGGTAAAAATACGCTACAATGGTGCCGCTATGAGTGATATGTTATTTTATATTCCGAAGGACCTGCTCGCCAAGTTGCATAACGCCAACTCCGAAGCGACTGTGCGCCAACTCGTCATGCAGCAACTCGACTGCGATGAGATTACGCTTGAAGAAGGGCGCACCGACGTTTATCACAAAAACGTCCTGTTTGAATTCAAACACGATGTCGATATGAGTCAGCCAGACGGCGACCGCGCAAAAGTTTTAGCACAGGCATTGTACTACTGCAAATCTCTTTATGTTGACGGACGTATTAAAAAAGACGGCACCGGTCGTGTTC
>WRCR01000225.1 GCA_009783865.1 Planctomycetaceae bacterium
CACTATGTTTAGCCGGTGAGAAAAAGTATGAAGAGGCGGCAAAAGAACTTGAGCGCATCGGGCGGGAATCAACTGCCGAGGATTCAGAATTTCAAGCGATGATATTTAACGCTCTCGGTTCTACTTATGAAAAGTCGGGAAAGACGAAGGAAGCAATCCTTGCGTATCTGCATACGGATATTTTGTTTTCCTCTGCCCGTGCGGAACACATCAAGGCACTGCAGGCACTTTCCCGCCTTTGGAAAGCAAGTCAGCGCACAGACCGCGGCGAGGAAATTGACAAACGTTTGCAGGAAAATTATAACATCTCCTCTAAATAAAATTGACAGTACAGAGTCGAAACTTAACAGTTAACCCCAAACTAGGATATATAATACTTAACCCCTATTCAAATTCAAAACTATTGGAGCAAATTTTATGTTGAAACCTTACAGCAAATGCTTGTTTCTTTTTCTGACGTTTTCACTTGTCCTGCTGACTGTTCCGTACATCGGCAAGACGAGTAACCTGTCTTTTTCCGGTTCGCATCTTTATGCGCAGGAAGATGGAGCGGCTGAACCTACCCCCGCTCCTGCCGAAGCCGAAGAAGGTGAAGAACATGGTGACGAACCGGCATTGCCGGGGCAAAGTTATCTCGTTTGGTTCTTCACCTCAATGGGACCTACCTTTACGATAATTTTCGGGGTTATGTCTGTCACCTTCGTATCTCTGACCGTCATGAACTGGTTAACCATTAATCGAAACCAGATTATGCCGAAGGACTTTGTTGATAAATTCAAGGAAAAACTTGATTCCGCCGATTTTCAAGATGCATACGAATTTGCCAGAGAAAATGAATCGACGCAGGCAAAAATTGTTGCTGCCGGATTAGCGAAAATGCAGTCGGGATATGAGGCATCACAGCGTGCAATGTCCGATATTGCCGAAGAAGAAATTATGGCTTTGGAACATCGGCTCGGCTATATTTCACTTATTGCCGGTATTGCTCCGATGGTCGGACTTCTCGGAACGGTTGTCGGTATGATTAGTGCGTTTCAAACAATCGCAACTGCCGGTACTGCTCCGCAAGCGAGCGAATTGGCAGGTACTATTTCGTTTGCTCTTATTACGACAGAAGTTGGTTTGTTCATCGCCATACCGGCGTTGGTAGTGTATGAGGTTTTCCGAAATAAATTGGCTCTCATCGTTTTAGAGTTGACGATTCAAACAGAAAATCTGATGAACCGTTTCAATACGAAATAGTGTTTTTTGTTGTCTGCCGCTTACCTTTAACTATTGATTACCTGCCGTGGCTATGAAATTTAAAACTAAGTCGAAATCATATCAGATGGATATGACTGCGATGATTGACATCGTCTTTTTGCTTATTGCGTTCTTTACGGTGCTTATCAATTTTTCTGATGCAGAGCAGAATGAAAGGATTACTCTGCCCATCAGCGAGTTGGCAAAGCCGCCGGAAACACCCCCAAGCGAGCCGATAATACTCCACGTTTTGGGAAATGGAAACGTTATCTATGGAACACAGGAGTACACCCCTGAAGCGTTGGATAAACAAATTGCTTTTCACATGCGTTTTTTGAATGCGATGAAAATACCTTTGAAAAGAGTTACGGTTATTGTCCGTGCTGACGGTGATTGTCAGGCGGGCAAAGTTCAGGATGTAATCGAGTTGTGCCAGAGGCATCGACTTGAGAACTTCAAACTCAGAGCAAGACAGAACGACCAGTAAAACGTTGGACATTTTATATTTACCAAATAATAGATACGAGAACGATGAGACGCGCTAAAAAAGAATATGGAAGACGTGAATTGAATATGACAGCAATGATTGACATCATATTCCTGCTGTTAACTTTCTTTATCATGACGTTTAAAATAGTTGTACCGGAAGGCGATTTCAGTATCAAGATGCCGCCGAAAAGCGCGCCGTCGTCAGCGTCGCTTGACACGCCGCCGGAGCCGCTGCGGGTTGTATTGTCATCGTCTCCCGGCGGAAACTTGTCGAGCATTACTTTCGGGGAAAAACCGCTCGGCAGGAATTTTAATCTTCTGCGGCGCGAAATTCTTAGTGTCGTTTCGAAGAGAGGCGGACCGAAAAAGGCGGATGTTGAAGTTGAATTAGCACCGGACGACCGGCTGAAATACGCTTATGTTATTGAAGCAATCACGGCTGTAACCGGACAGGTCGGTGCTGACGGTCAGGTCTATAAAATTTGCGACAAGGTCAAGTTTGCTCCCCGCCGTAAAAAGTAATGCCTCATATTTACGAACAGCAACTGACGAAAATCGCTGAACTGCTCCGGCAGGCGAAGCGTGTTCTGTTCATCACTGGAGCGGGTATTTCGGCGGACAGCGGACTGCCGACTTATCGCGGAGTCGGCGGCTTATACAATAAGGAACGTACCGAAGACGGTTATGCCATCGAAGATTGCCTATCGAGGTCTATGTTTGATGTCAGACCGGAAATAACTTGGAAGTACATGCTCCAAATCGGTATTGCAGTTGCGGAACATCAGCCGAATGATGCGCATCGAATCATCGCAAAGTGGGAACAGCAGTTTGCGCAGCGCGGCGGCAAAGTCGTTGTGCTGACGCAAAACATTGACGGCTATCATCGTGTTGCCGGTTCAAAAAACGTGTATGAATTTCATGGTTCGTTTGGTACGCTTGAATGTACGGAATGTTCGTGGACGGAATCCTTTGAAATGGGAGACGATATTCGTGAACGGCTCAAACAACTGTGTCAAACGCTGCCGCCGAAGTGTCCGCAGTGTAAGGCGGTAATTCGTCCGCGGGTGATAATGTTTGAAGAGATGCTTCCTCGGCAGACGCTGATGCAATTTGAAAAGGAATTCGACAACGGACGCGGGTTCGACTTGGTCTTTACTATAGGTACGTCGGCGATGTTTCCGTACATTACTGCTCCGATACACACAGCGGCTTCGAAGGGGATACCGACGGTCGAAATCAATCCGGCGGACAGCGCGTTGCCGAACAGCGTCGAGATTCATCTTCAGATGCGGGCTGCCGAAGCATTGCGGGAAATTGATAAACGATAATCAGAGCCGTTTTGCGCAAGCAAAACTAATCTTTGAAATGTGACACGATTTGGTTATACTGTTCCTATTATGCAAATATCACTTCAACCCGTCGAACAATCATGAACTGTCAACTTTGCGGAGCAATACTATCATACAATAGCGGATTTTGCGGTAATTGCGGCACTCCGTTGACACCGCAAGGGGTGGATTATCCTGGTTTCTCCTATACTCCGGCACGCCGGCTGCATGTCGGCAAACTCTTGGGAAACACCTTTGAAATCTACAAGCGGCACTTCGGAACGATGTGTCTCGTCGGATTGGTATTGTTCGGAATTCCACTTGTCTTCGGTATCTGTAGTTCGATTGTGAATAACGCAGCGCAGAGGATAAACGTAATAGAAGATGCATCTCTCTATTTTATGATGCAGGGAATTAGCATTTTACTGTCAATTTTCCAAACTCTTGCCCAATGGTATGTGATGCTTGGGGCAATACGGCGGTGTCTCTACATCGCTCGCGGCGGAACCGATTTTCAATCAAACATGATGTTTCCGCCTGCCATGATGTTCCTGAAAGTGTGCGGACTTATGCTCCTCGTCAGTTGTATCAATGGCGGTATCATAATGGTCACCCTGCTGCCGGCTGCCGCTGTCTTTATGATACCTTACACTACCGGCATGTTTAACGGTAATGAACTCTCACCTGAACTGATTGCTCTGATTGCCGTCGGCAGCGTGTTTTTAATTATCGGCGTATGTGTTACCATCTGGGTATGTATACGTCTGTCTTTGGCTCAAGTTTTTATAGCGGCTCA
The DNA here is from genome assembly GCA_009783865.1 of Planctomycetaceae bacterium. GTDB lineage: Bacteria > Planctomycetota > Planctomycetia > Pirellulales > Thermoguttaceae > WRKP01. Next base: position 3,856 of record WRCR01000225.1, read on the forward strand.
AGGTGCAGGAATCATCGATTCAATGGGATACTCTTGGCGTGTAACGTCAGGAAATGCCTGGAAATTATTTTGGACTATATTTGTTTTGGCGATTTGCTCCATTTCCGGTATACTCCTCTGTTGTATCGGCATTATTTTGACAATAGCGATGTCTTATCTCGGTATCGCCCTCACCTATTTGCAACTGACTGGTCAGCCCAATTACCTTGACCAAGTTGCACCTTTTCCTCCGGCATATTAAAAAAACATGTCAACGAACATTCCTGAAGAACAAAATCCTGAACCGAAACCGCCGAAGCCCTTTTGCTATAAGGACTTGCAGACGGACATGCAAGCGGAAACGGAAATGTTTCGGCGAATCGCCAAAGCCGGTCGTAAAATACGGCGTTGGTTCAGAATCGTTCTCTTCACTGTTTTCGGTTTGATGGTCTATACGGTCGGCTGTCAGACCGACCGCCTCGCAAGGACTATTATTTTTCAACCGACGCGGTTTCCCGCAGGACGCTGGGACGAGAAGTTAGATATATCGTTTGAAGAAATAACGTTCACGAATTCCAACGGCGACAAACTTCTCGGCTGGTATTTTCCTCTTGATAAAAAAGACAAAGCCGGCGCAATACTTTACTGTCACGGCAACGGCGGTGATATTTCATACCTGCCGGAATTCGCCGATTTAATGCGCCGAAAACTCGATTGCTCCGTTTTGATTTTCGATTACGCCGGTTATGGAAAAAGCGAAGGCACACCGACTGCAAAGGGAATTCTAGACGACGGACGCGCCGCAAGAACCGCGCTAGCGAAAAAGGAAGGCATTGAAGAGAGCGGCATCATTGTGTACGGGCAATCGCTAGGCGGCAGTGTTGCCGTTGACCTTGCCGCCAAAGACGGTGCGCGGGCATTGATAGTCGAAAGTTCATTTACCTCGCTGAACGAAATGGGACAGCGGTTTTTTCCGTTTTTGCCGACTCGCTATCTTTTGCGTGAGCGGCTGCCTTCCGTTGAAAAAATCGGAGAATATAAGGGACCGGTGTTTATCTCGCATGGTCTCGCTGACGAAACGATTCCATTTTCGCAAGGGCAAAAACTTTTCGAAGCGGCAAACGAACCGAAGACGTTTTATGTTCCGCCGAAGGAACGCGATTATCATTCCGCTCCGCTCGGCGAGGAACATTGGAAAAAATTGCGTGAGTTTTTAAACAATACCGACGGCAGGTGATAATTCGCATTTAGCCGGTACTCCGGCTGTTTTTGTCTGTTCCCGCCATCCATCGCAAGTATAGTTTTGCCATTTTGTCGCGCATACATCCTCCGTTGTGTTCTTTGAAATCAAAGATTTCGAGGTTAAGGGTGACGAGAAAGAAATCAAATTTGATTTTCATTTGAAACCGTGAGAGTATAACAGCGGCACCGTCCGCATTTGGATTTTGAAGCAGCGTATGGATTACCGCCGCAGGATATTCTCGACAATCTCTTCCGCCCGTTTTGCAATATCCGGTTCCTCAACCAATTCCGGTGCGTGATGCGGTTTGCGGCGGGCATCGATAATTAACGACCCGCGGCAGCCCCAATGTTTGTTCTCCGTGAATTCATCAATTCCGCGAATATCCGACGCGGGGTCGCTCTTCGTAAATGTCGTCCATAGAAAATTGCGTACCGATGATGCCGCCTCGATACAATTATCAACAAGAACAATAAGTGGAAAGCCTGACAAGACGGCTGACGGCTGACGGCTGACGGCAGAGTAATCATCTTCGCAGCAAAGCACGCCGGGTAATACAATTTTTGCCTTAAGAGAAGTGTTGATTTCGGTTGAAAGTTTTCGGCGCGGTTCGCCCGTTGCGGTGATGAATACTTTTGAGCCGATTGCGGGGGCTAAAGCCCCCGCCTCTTTATAACTGCTGTAATCCAGTGTATCAATGGACGTTTGCGTTATGAAATGAAGGTCTTTAGTCCAATCAACACGTTCTGATACGTATTGGAAAAATGCGGGAATGTCGTAAGCGGATTTAGGTTTATCGATAATGAAAAGATATTTCGCCAATGCGAGTTGTCCGCTGCCTAGCAAACTATGGGCTAAAGTATGCAACTCATTTGGATATGTCTCACGTCCAACTGCAAGCAGCAGCGGATGCACTCCCGCTTCGTCAACAGCATGAATCTGTTCAATGCCGGGCATTTTCTTCGTAATAACATCACCGGTAATGTTGTGGATGAACTTGCCGAACTCCGTATCTTCCTGCGGCGGACGACCAACAACAGTGAACGGATAAATTGCGTCCTTGCGGTGATACACGCCGGTTACCTTCATCACCGGAAACTTGTGTGCCAAACTGTAATAACCGAGATGGTCGCCGAAAGGTCCCTCCGTTTTCTCTTCAGTATCAATCGTTCCGGTGATGCAAAAATCGGCTTCTGTGTAGATACCGAAAAATTCGTTAATAAGAAAATGTCCTGTGTTGTTGACTATCGGAATCCGATGTTGACCGAGTATTCCCGCAAAGAGAATTTCACTGACGTTTTCCGGCAGCGGCATTACAGCGGCAAGCGTCATACAAGGTGCGCCGCCTACAAATATCTTGACCGGCAGCGGTCTGCCCTGCTGTTTCGCTTTTGCATGATGTAAGGCAATGCCGCGCTGTATCTGATAATGCAAGCCGCACTCTTCATTGGGAATGTAATCGTTGCCGCTGATTTGTACCCGATACATTCCCAAGTTAGACGTGAAAGGTGAAGAACCTGATTCGGTATAAACCTGCGGCAGTGTGATGTATGCGCCGCCGTCTTCCTGCCACGAAACAAGTTGCGGCAGTTGTTCCAGCGTAATTCGATTTTGTAAAACCGGCGGCTTCCGCAGCGTTGAAACATGTTTGAAGCGGGAATAGTAAAACGACTTTAGCAAAGACGGTATTTCTTTCA
>WRCR01000226.1 GCA_009783865.1 Planctomycetaceae bacterium
CAAAAGTGCCTGCGAACCGGCGACATCGATAATGTCGGACGCACTGCTTATCATCACACGTTCTTTGAAATGCTCGGCAATTTCAGTTTCGGCGACTATTTCAAGCGTGAAGCAATTTTCTGGGCGTGGGAATTTCTCACCGACAAAAAATGGCTCGGCATCGACCCTGCAAAACTCTCCGCAACCGTTTATAAAGACGACCACGAAGCGGCGAAGATTTGGCTCGATGAAATCGGACTGCCGGAGTCCCGCTTACAATATCTTGACGAAGATGAAAATTTTTGGCCCGCAAGTGCGCCGAGTCAAGGTCCTGACGGCGTTTGCGGTCCTTGCAGTGAAATCTATCACGATACACCAAACGGTCCCGTCGAAATCTGGAATCTCGTGTTCACGCAGTTCAACCGCGTCGGCGAACCACCGGATAATTTGCGTCCATTGCCAAGCAAGAACATCGATACCGGTATGGGCCTTGAACGCTGTGCGGCGGTGCTTCAGGGCGTGGACACGAATTATCACATTGACATTTTGCGTCCGCTGGTCGAAGCGGCAGCGGAAGTTCTCGGCATCAAATACGATGCGGCTTCGGATAACGGTCGCCGGTTGCGCCGCATTGCTGACCACATTCGGGCTTGTGCTTTTGCGGTGCATGAAAATGTCTATCCGGGCAATAAGGAGGAAAAGTACGTCATTCGGCGTTTGCTGCGGCGAGCGGTGCTGGATGGTCGACAGATGGGACATCGTGATTCGTTCCTGCATCTGCTTGTGCCGAAGGTTGCCGAGATGATGAAGGTACCGTATCCTGAACTGTCGGAAACGACAACGCGGGTAGCCAAGGTAATCGAAACGGAAGAGGAGCATTTCATAGGCACCGTTGACTCCGGTCTAGAAAAGATTGAACGCATTTTTGCTGCAATGCTTGAAAAGACGGCAGACGGCAGCAGAGATGCTGCCGCACCGCTTGCGTCTGCTGCAAACTGCCGTCTGCCGTCTGCCGTCTCTGGTACGGACATCTTCGACATGTACCAGACCTTCGGTTTCCCGCCGGAGTTATTCGAAACGCTGGCATCGGAACGCGGCTTCAGTTTCGACTGGGCGGGTTTCAATCGGGAAATGGAACGCCACGGCGAAATCTCCGGAAGCACCGAAAAGAACCTGCTCTTCAAAGACGACCCGCTTGCCGAAATTAAGAAAACGCACAAGACGGAGTTCGTGGGGTATGATAGCGAGGTATGTGCGGCTGAAGTTATTGCCATTCTTGCTGATGGAAAACTCGTTGAAACCGCGCCGGAAGGGCAAACAGCGCAAATCGTCTTGGACAAAACACCATTCTACGGTGAAAAAGGAGGACAAGTAGGAGACAAAGGCATCATCACTATGGGGCAGAAACGCGGTCATTGCTACACAACATTTTGCGTTGAAGATACGCAAATAGATGGTGATCTCATTGTTCACTTCGGGCACCTAGAAACTTCGGAAGAAACCAAACATTTAAACAAGACGGTATTAAAAGTCGGTGATAAAGTATATCCCGGTCTTGATGAAAATCGCGGAGCAATTCAGCGTGCGCACACGGCAACGCATATCTTGCACCGCATTTTGCGACAAAAACTCGGTACTCACGCCGAACAACAAGGGTCGAAAGTCGATGCCGATATTTTGCGGTTCGATTTCACACACCATCAAGCAATTGATAGGGAAACACTCTTTCAAATTGAACGAAAAGTCAACGCTTGGGTTTTCGAGGGCTTTTTAGTGTCTTCGTGTGAAATGGACATCAACGATGCTCGCAAGACAGGGGCAATGATGCTCTTTGGTGAAAAGTACCCGGAAAAGGTACGTGTTGTAACTGTAGATGGAGATGGCGGCGACAGCATAGAACTATGCGGCGGTACACACGTCAAAAACACATCAGAGATAGGTCTTTTCAAGATAATTTCGGAGTCGAGCGTTGCGGCGGGGATTCGGCGGATTGAGGCGATTACCGGTCAGAAGGCGGTCGAAAAGGTGTTGGCGGACTCCGCTATTCTGCAACAAGTTGCGCAAACGCTGAAGATTCCTGCCGAAGAGATTCCCGCTAAGGTCGAAGCAATGACCGAGCAGATTAAAACGCTTCGCAAGACGGCAGACGGCAGACGGCAGACGGCAGCAGTCAATGTCGATGACTTGATTGCCAACGCGGAAACAGTCGGCGATGTGAAAGTCATACTTCGGGACATACCGGACACAAACATTGACGGCTTGCGTCAACTTGTTGACCAGATTCGGACTAAAACGGCGGTTAAATCAGAATCGATTGCCATGCTCTTCTCTTCGGTGCAGGGAGATAAAGTTACGTTAGTCGCCGGTTTGAGCAAGGACTTGGTTGAGAAAAAACTCGACGCAATTGAATGGTTGAAATCCGTTTCCCCGATAGTCGGCGGCAAAGGCGCAGGCGGTCGTCCCGACTTGGCACAAGGCGGCGGCAAAGACAAGACGAAGTTGCCGGAACTTTTCACCGCGGCGAAGAAATTTTTTAGACAGGATTGACAAGATTTTTAGGATTTTTATTAGAACGTACCAATTTTTGGTGTGGACAAATTCCCGTCACCCCCCCGCGAAGGCGGGGGGTCTAGAGAATGGACGTGAACCTTTTACGTCTAGGTTCCCGCTTTCGCGGGAATGACGAAAGCGAATTCCAACAGTCCACACCAATTCTTGATATGCTCTAATCCTGTCTAAAAAACAATCAACGGTTCAGGTTGAACAGATTGGTACTCAAATACTTTTCGCCGCGGTCAGGAAAAAGGACGACGATGAAGCCCTCTTGGAGTTCACGGGCGGTGTCCAACGCCGCAAGCATTGCTGCGCCGCTGCTCATTCCTACGAAGATTCCTTCTTCGTGAACGATACGCCGCGACATTGCAAACGCCTCTTCGGATTCAATCGGAACACTGCGGTCTATCTGCGATGGGTCGTAAATCTCCGGGACTATCGCTTCCTGCATGTTTTTCAATCCCTGTATGTAATGCCCTTTCACGGGCTGCGCCTCGATGATTTTGATTGCCGGATTCTGCTCTTTTAACCCTCTTCCGATTCCCATCAAAGTTCCAGATGTTCCTACCGATGAAACACAATGCGTAATACGACCGCCGGTTTGCCGCCAGATTTCCACTGCCGTCGATTGGTAATGAGCCAATTTGTTGTAGATGTTCGAAAACTGGTCAGGGTTGAAATACTTCTCCGGGAACTGCGCAACAAGTTCTCGGCATTTTCGGATTGCACCGTCGGTTCCTTCCTCTTTCGGCGTGAGAATGATTTTGCCGCCGAAAGCCGTTATCATTTTCTGCCTTTCGATGGACACCGCTTCGCTCATCACAATCTCGACACCATAGCCGTGAACGGTACCTATCATTGCCAAAGCGATGCCGGTGTTGCCGGATGTCGCTTCGATGATGGTCTTACCAGGCGACAGTTTTCCCTCTTCTTCCGCCTGCCGAATCATTTTGAGGGCGATGCGGTCCTTGATGCTGCCGGTCGGGTTGAAGCCCTCCAACTTGGCGTAAATATTAACATTTGGATTCGGATTCATACTGCGAATCCGAACAAGCGGCGTGTTGCCGATGCAATCTAATATATTGTCAAACATAGTTAAACGAAAGTGTAAAACAAAATTAGAGTTGTTCGGGAACCGACATTTCTGCGTAGGTAGGAATCCAGAGGAACAGGCATAACCTTTTACGTCTAGATTCCCGTTTTCGCGGGAATGACGGTTTTGAAGTTTCCGAACAGGTCTATTGCAGCCGTCCGCGGTCGGCTGCCTACCGATGGGTGTAATTACAAACTGTCGCCGAGGTCTTCTTTGAATTTCGCAACGAGTTTCTGCTGCCAATCGCTGTTGGGTTCCAAGGTTCCAAAGAAGAACCGCAGAATCGGCGGTTCCTCTATCCACTTAAGTCCGCCGACCAAGTGCCGATTCTGGTAAAGCCAGTTGATTCGGTCAACGGCGTACACTATCTGCGACATCGTGAAAACCCTGCGCGGCAGTGCTAAACGCAAGAGTTCCATCTGTGCAATCGGTTCCGAACCGTCTTCGTTTCTCTGTTCCGAAAGGGTGCCGCGTTCCATTCCCCGAATACCGCTGATAAGATACATCGCCGATGCTAACGAACCCGCTGGATATTCGTCCGGTTTGAGATGCGACAAGAAGTCCCGCGCATTGAGGTGACAGCCGAGACCGCCCGGCGGTGTTATCACCGGTATTTTGAGTTTGACGAGTTCTTCCGTCATATACTCAATGAACTGCGGACCTTGCGAAATAACATCTTCGTCCAGCGTTTCCATTAAGCCGACCGCCATTGCTTCCATTTCACGGACGGACATACCACCGTAGGTTAAGAAGCCCTCGAACAGCGGAATGAAGACCCGAAGGTCTAAGTAATGCTTCTTGCTGTTTGTACAGATACCGCCGCCTCTTGCGCAGCCGAGTTTGCGTCCCGAAAAATAGAGCAGGTCGCTCGCTTCCGCAAACGCCAATGCTATTTCGTGAATTGACATGTTTTTGCAAATTTCCTCACGCTGCTTGCAAAAATAAAGATTGTCCGAAAGTAAACTGACATCCTGGACGAGAAGAATTCCATTCGCACGGCAAACGGCGGAGACCTCCCGCAAATTCTGGAGCGAGAACGGCTGACCGCCAATAAGATTTGTACCGGCTTCCATACGGACAAAAGCGATACCATCTTTGCCGTATTTGGCGATGGTTGCTTTCAGAGCATCGATGTCGAGATTTCCCTTGAAGGGACAAGTAGAAGTTGTATCGAAAGCGTCCTTGACGGGGATTTCCAAAATTTGTCCTCCGCATTCGGTAATATGTGCTTTCGCCGTAGTGAAGTGGTAGTTCATCGGAATAATCTGTCCCTTTTTCCTGATGAAAAACTTGGCAAGTATGTGTTCGCAGGCGCGTCCCTGGTGTGCCGGAAGGAAATATTCCATTCCGAAAACATGCTGCAATGCCTTTTCGAGGCGATAAAAAGTTGCGGAACCGGCATAACTGTCGTCTGCCTGCTGCATTGCCGCCTGTTGGTCGTTTGACATAGCGTTGGTGCCGCTGTCGGTCAACATGTCGAGAAATACGTCTGAATTCTTCAACAGAAAGGTATTGTTTCCTGCCTCTTTAATCGCTTTGTAGCGTTCCTCGATGGGCAGAAGATTGAGTTTTTGAATGATGCGCACACGGTGCATCTCGATTGGAGTCGTCCTACCGGAGAAAAATTTGATGTTAGCCATCGGGCTGCCTTTCATAAAAGGAAAAGGAAATTTAAGTGAAGTTGTAAAGTGCGGTTTCAACACTTTCGCTGTATTCTATCATATTTTTCCCGTTTCGGTAATAACCCCTCACGCGAGAAATAGATAATAATATCCCACGGAGACAAAAAGACCGGGCAAGAGGTTCGCAACCTTTATTTTGGCATCCAATACCATGTTGAGACCGATGCCCAAAATCATAACGCCTCCTGTTGCCGACAGTTGCGTAATCAGAGCAGTTGTTAAGATATTCTGTAAGTATCCGGCGAAAAATTCAATACTGCCTTGGTAGACGAGAATAATAACTGCCGAAAACAACACGCCCGCGCCAAAGGTCGAGGCGAAAATCATTGCGCTGATACCGTCAAGAATTGATTTCATCAATATGATACTTCGGTCACCGCGCAGTCCGCTCTCAATGGAACCGACTATTGCCATTGCTCCCACGCAAAACAATAAGGATGCCATGACGAATCCTTCGGCAAACTTGGAAGTGTTGTCTTTGCGGCTTATCTGGTTTTGCATCCACTGCCCGAAATTGTTTAGACCGTCTTCAAAGCGGAGAAGTTCACCTATGAATGCTCCCAGTGTAAGGGAGACCACTAAAAGCATCAGGTCGCCTTTAATCGCTATGGAAACGCCAATGACGCAGGTACATAGTCCGATGGCATGAAAGATACTTCCTGCGATATGCACCGGTATCCTGCCTTTGAGCAGAAGTCCGATTCCGCCGCCCAGCAAGACAGCAGCGGCGTTGATTAAAGTCCCGATGATACCGATTGACATTATTTCCCCTGTAAAAACCGCTTATCTTAATCGATAACTTTTGAAAGTCAACGGCGGTGAGAACAGAGCCGCTCGCTACTCAAAATTTACACTGGCATCAATTTGCAGTTTTCGTTATACTCCGCTGATGTACCGGCTTCGTTTCACGTTAATTTTCGCACTTGTTCTGCTGCCGTTTGCGGGCTGCAAACTGGCGCACTCTTTTCGTTCCCTCACGCCCGGTACTATCCGCAGCGGTGAACTTAATCGGCAAGGCAACACCGCTATGGTTCAAGGAAAATGGGAAGAAGCCGAAAAGAAACTCGAAGAAGCAATTAAAATCAACAAGAAAGATGCCGAGTTGCGCTTGTCTTATGCGGAAGCACTTTGGAATCTCGGCAAACATCAAGAATCGCTCAAGCAGTTAAACGAGGCGTTGAAATATGATGAGAACGAAGCAATACATCTTTCCGCCGCCGAAAAAGAACTCGCTGTCGGCAATCTGAAAAGTGCTTTGCGGCATGCCGAGTTTGTCGTCCGATTTGCGCCGGACAATTACAAGGGCTGGGCAATTTGCGGAAAGGCACGGAGAATGTCAGCCGAAATGCTGCCGAAAGACAACGAAAACAGTGAAAAATATCGGCAGTTGCTGGAACAGGTGAAGAATGATTATTACCGCTGTTTGTATTGTCCGTCCGCCGCTTCGCCGTCGGTGC
>WRCR01000227.1 GCA_009783865.1 Planctomycetaceae bacterium
TTCAGTGAAGAAACAAAACCGTGGACTGTTGCCATAACAGTTCCGATGACAAGTGTACTGCAAAGTGCCGTAACTATGCGAAATTATGTTATCGCCAACTTTGTCATTTTTGCCCTTATTATTACTCTGTGTCTTTACTTTATGACTGGTAAAATTACCAAACCTATTTTTCAGTTGGTAAAGTCAGCAGGGCAGATAGGACACGGAAACTTCGATGCTGAGATTCCGCAATTTAATCAGAAAGATGAAATCGGGACCCTATCCGATGCGTTTCGGGCAATGGTTCGCGAATTGCAGCGCAGAGCGGAGGAACTCATTGGGAAAAATGAACGTCTCGGCAGATTAAATGAAATAAAAGACGAATTCTTGGCAAACACTTCGCATGAACTCCGCACGCCGATTAACGGAATTATCGGTATCGTTGAATCAATGATGGACGGCGCAGTCGGGGAACTGAGCGATGAACAGAAATACAATCTTGCGGTCGTGGCAAACAGCGGACGACGGCTTTCACATCTCGTGAATGATATTCTCGATTTCACGAAATTAAAAAACAGAGAAATCGAATTGCAACTCAAATCGCTCGACCTTTATACAGTTGTCGATATAGTTGTTATGCTGTCGAAACCCCTTATCAAGAACAAGGATTTGGTGATTGTTAATGATGTCGGTTATTCGCTGCCGCTCATCAAAGCGGACGAAAACAGAATTCAGCAGATATTGTATAACCTCATCGGCAATGCTGTGAAATTTACCGAAAAAGGAAATGTTACCATATCTGCCGAAGTACAAGGAAACGAAGTTGCGGTACATATCAAAGATACCGGTATCGGTATTGAAGAAAAAAGTTACGAGAAGATTTTCGAATCTTTTGAACAGGCGGACGGTTCCACTGCCAGAGAATACGGTGGAAGCGGTCTCGGTTTGTCTATTACTAAAAAGATTGTCGAACTGCACGGCGGGAAAATAACCGTTGAATCAAAAATCGGCAGCGGTTCTGTTTTTACGTTCACGATTCCGGTGTCCACAGAACAAGATGCCGAAGAAATAGATGCGGAAAAAACGAGAATCACCGTTGATATTGAACAAAAACTTATTGCGAATACAAATCCGCTGGAAAGCGGTGTATCGGTACAGCCCTCTGACGGAAAACAAAGACCGCGAATTCTTACGGTAGATGACGAGCCGGTTAATATACAAGTTCTCTTCAACATGCTGTCGATGTGCGACTTTTCTGTCGAAAAAGCATTTAACGGACAGGAAGCACTCGAACTTTTTGAAAAAGGTGAACGATTCGATTTGGTGCTGCTCGATGTCATGATGCCGAAACTTTCCGGCTATGATGTCTGCAAGCGGCTGCGAAAAACCCATTCGCTTTTGGATTTGCCGATTATCATGCTTACTGCGAAAAATCAAATACAGGATGTTATTCTCGGTTTTCGGTCTGGTGCTAATGATTATGTTTCTAAACCGTTTGAAAAAGACGTGCTTATTGCCCGCATCAATACGCTGCTGGAACTTAAAACAGCGATGACGGCTGCGGAAGCGGCAATAAAAGCAAAGACGCTTTTTCTTGCAAACATGTCGCATGAATTACGGACACCGCTCAACGCCGTTGTAGGTCTGACCGAACTGTTGAAAAACACTTCGATGGATAATACGCAACGGTACTACATAGACAAGATGCATCAGGCGACACTGGTACTGCTTGCTCTGATTGAAAACATTCTTGATTTCTCAAAAATTGAAGCAGGAAAAACCCGTCTGCAACGGTCTGCGTTTGACCTTCGTAAAATGTTTGAATATTTGAAGGACTTATGCCGCTCACACCATTCCGAATCACCGGTAAAACTGGTTATTGATATAGACAGAGATATTCCTGACGTTTTATTGAGTGACCAAGAGCGTTTGCAGCAGATTCTTATAAACCTAATAAGCAATGCCTATAAATTCACCGAAAAGGGGACTATTACCATCAAGTCCGAACTTGTACGCAGTGACCCGAATAATGTGGAGATTAGTTTTTCCGTTTCTGATACCGGCATCGGTATGTCGCCGGAGCAATTGGAAAAGATATTTGCGGTTTTCGAACAGGCGGACACCACTTCAACCAGAAAATACGGCGGAGTAGGAATCGGTCTGACGCTTGCCCGCGAACTTGTCGGATTATTCGGCGGCACTATCACCGTGAAAAGCAAAGAAGGGGTAGGAACCGCGTTCTCGTTCACGATTGTGTTCCAGATACCGGAATCCGGCAGTGTTTCGGAAGCGGAATTGTATGATGCCGGCAAAGAACCGCATGATTATGTTTCCGATACGACTCTGAAAGGAATGAAGGTAATGCTTGTCGAAGACAACAAAATCAATCAGATGATAGCAGCGGAACTTTTGAAACGGGTCGGGGTCATAGTAACTACAGCCGCTAACGGTCAGATTGCGCTGGAAAAGTTGATGGAAGCGCGTAATATACAGTCGAAAGACAAACCGTTTGATTTGATTTTGATGGATTTGCAGATGCCGGTAATGGACGGCTATGAAGCAACAAAAATCATCAAGGGAATGCCGGAGTATAAAGACATACCCGTTTATGCTCTGACAGCGCACGCTTTTTTGGAAGAACAGCGGCGTTGTTTTGAACTCGGAATGGAGGAACATATTTCCAAGCCGATTAATACAAAAAAACTTTACGACGCACTGCGAAAAGCGGTGCTGAAATAACGAATAAACACCGTGTACAGTACATCGTGTTAGACAGCCGCATTACTTTTTCTTTTTAATTTTAGTTGCTATGCGATACTATTTTTCGGCAGTGTTGCTGCTCTTTGTTTTTTTCGTTTCAATTGCGTTTGCTCAAGATGCGCCGTCTCCGAAAATTGCCTGCATCTATCCAGCAGGCGGAAAAGCCGGTACTACTTTTGAAGTTCTCATCGGCGGTAGGCAATTAGGACGCAGCGGAGCGATACACTTTTCGGGCAGCGGAGTTCAAGGAAAAATTCTCAACGGCTACGGTTCCACAAGAATCAATAACGGAGAAGATAGACAGGTTGCCGTTCATCTCTATTATGAAGCATTGGAACGTTTCGACCCTTCTGCTGTTTCGCCGGAACAGAAGCGGATAAATGCTGCTCTAAAAAAGAAAATTGAGGAAAGCCATAAGAACAGCGCGAATAAAACCGAAACGAACACCGGAGCCGGAAATAATACAACGAATCTAACGGTTTATCCGTCCTTTGAATCCATTACCCGCCGCTTTCCGTATTTTGACAGATTGAAACAGGCAACACCGGAGGTTCTTGAAACCGTCTATGATATTTATTTTGCGCCGCGTGCCGACCGGTTTTCAACGAGGGACTTAATTCCTATGAACCTCATTGCGGAAATTACAATAGATGCCGATGCGCAGCCCGGCATCTATGAATTGCGGCTTATGGGGGCAAACGGATTGAGTACACCGGCAAGATTTTATGTCGATAAACATCCGGAAGTGATGGAACGTGAACCCAATGATTTTGCCGCAAAGCCGAATCAGACCGTTCCTGAACCTTGGGGCAGACCGAATATAGAACCGCCGTCCCGCTATGGAATACAGGAAATACACAGTACGCCGATTGTGTTTAACGGCAGAATCCGGGCGGGCGATGTAGACCGATTCACCTTTCGTGCAACAGGCGGACAAAAACTTGTGCTGGCGGTAAAGGCGCGTGCTTTAATGCCGTATCTTGCCGATGCGGTTCCCGGCTGGTTTCAAGCCGTGCTGTCGCTTTATAATTCGGATGGAAAGAAAATTGCCGAGAGTGCTTCTTACCGCTTCGACCCCGACCCCGTGATTTTCTTCGATGTACCGGCAACCGGTGTATATGCCGTTGAAATACGTGATTCTATTTATCGGGGACGCGAGGACTTTGTCTATCGTATTTCGGTTGCCGAAACGCCGATGGTTACTTCTGTGTTTCCTGCCGGCGGACAAATCGGAAGTCCAACCGGCGTTGACATCGACGGACGCAACCTGCCGGTTAAACATACAGTTCTGCCGACCGACAGAGTAAAGACCGGAATTCACACGAAAAAAATGCTCGAAGGACTTGTCTTGACGGAACCTATTCTCTTCGCTGCGGATTCCTTGCCGGAATATATTGAAAAAGAAAGTATTGATACGGAGAGATACAAAAATAACACGCTAAAAACCGCCGAAAAAGTTTCGCTGCCGGTTATAATCAACGGAAAAATCAACTCCGAAGGCGATGAAGATTATTATGTTTTCACCGGTGAGCGGGGACAAAAAATCGTCTTGGATGTTACTGCGCTTTCGGTCGGTTCGGCGTTAGATTCAACGGTTCAACTGCTCGATGAATACGGAGCGGTTATTGCGGAGAATGATGACCGGGCGGACAGCAGCGGTCCTAACATCGGTTTGGAAACACATCATGCCGACCCGTATTTGACAGCGGTTTTGCCGCAGGCGGGAAAATATACTGTCCGAATTTTCAGCACTATCAGCAAGGACGGCGTTGGACAATCGTATCGTCTTCGGATTTCCGAACCGATGCCTGATTTTTCGGTTTACGTAGAACCCTCCGCATTGAATTTTCGGAACGGCAAATGTAACGTGACTGCACATATCGTATCGAAGGACGGTTTTGACGGTGAAGTCAAATTCCGCTTGGTGAATGATTTTTCGCTTTTTTCTATAACGCAGTCAGTTATGCAAACTCCGGCGGAAAACAAACCAGAAGAGGATAAATCAGATGAGAAAACATCCGCAGAAAAAAAGTTGACAGAAGAAAAATTACCGGTGAAAGATATTCAATTAACGTTGACAGCAGCGCAGTTTTGGCGGGTTATACCGCTGGAGATAGAAGCGGTTGCGGAAGTGAACGGCAAGAGAATTGTCCGTAATGTTGTACCGGCGGATGATTATGAACAGGCGTTTATTTATCATCATTGGGTACCGGCGAAGCAACTTCCGGCGGTATTTGTCCGCAGCAATCAGCGGCGTTGAACGCTGAGACGAACAAGGAGGCGGGGACTGAAGTCCCATAACCATTAGCAACCCTTGTACCAGCGCAAATGATAACTCACTCGCAAATGTTAAAGTGCCGCTGTGAGTAACGAGCAACGGATTGCTTGCAGCACTATTTTCCGCTGAATGAAAATATTGTACCGTTGCCGCTGCAGCGTGCGCACTTGTGATGTAAGTCACCTTTACTTGTACCGCTACAGACGGGACAAGTTATACAACCGCTCATTACGATAAGACAGATGCAAAACACTGCCGAAAGAACCATGGTTTTTACGTTAAACATTTTGCCGCCGCCTCTTTATCTTGGAAAATTCGCATGTATCACCGGAAATGATACCGGTTGCGAACCGGTCTGCGCTGGACTTCCGGTATAAACCTGTGCTGCCGGTTTTGCCGCGTTTTCCTTCACTGTACCCTGTACTAACAGATTCAGAAATTGGTCAGACGTTCCATTCAGTACAATAACATCGCTCGGAATTTCAGGATTACGCCGTGAACGAATTATCAAAATAACTTCGTCGCCGTCCTGCGCTCTACGCCGGATTTCTTCCAGCGTTGCCTGCTCGACTTTGTTAATACCAGTGGACTGCAGACTAACATCAACTTCGTCATCTGTATCGCCGAGACCTCCAATTGGGCGCAGCGGTAATAATGTTGTCGGAGATTCAACCGCTGCATCAGCCGCAACTTTACCGCTAAAATCCGCAGCCAAAGGCATACTTATCGGCGGAAAATCAACAGCGTTATCAGCCCTTGCGATACTGCTGTCTCTCAGTGAAGGACGTTCATAGACGGTCTCCAATTTTATCGATTGAAGGATTTGCCGAATCACTTCCGGCGGAACGAATTGCCCGTCATTCTTCTGCGGGTCGCCGGTATTGCAAACTCCGATGAGATAATTGTCTTCCGTGAAGAGTCCGCCGCCGCTGCGTCCGCTCACCGGCGCGCCGGAAACCTGTATGTAATGAAACGGTACACTATTGCCGGTCGGAAACGGACTTAATTTGTCAAGCGACATAATCCGATGCTGTTCAAGCGAAGGATTTGCACCGCCGCCGCAGCCGGAACTCCAAACCGTTTGACCGCTTTGGCAACTATAACCCGGCGGCGCGACCGCAACTGCTTGAACCGGAAACGGCGGCTTTACCGCAACCAGCGCAATGTCGGTTTGCATGTCGCAAAAGATGCCGACTCCGCCAATCTTTGCCGATGTTTTTCCGCCGTAAAGATGAACCTCAACCGGTATGTTGCTGGCAGTGTCGTTCTGTTGAATCCATTCACGAAAAATATGTCCGCAAGTCAGAATCAATGCTTCGCCGTTTCGGGTATCAATGATAGTACCGGTTCCCCAAGAGTGAACGTTGTCGGCATCAACCCGCAGTTTTACGGAAGAGTGCAGAAACAATTCCTGCTGTTCCGGTGTCAATGCGTTAGATAAAGAAACAAACGTGAAAAATATAAACAGGAACAGCGCAGGAACTCTGAAAATTTTGAACATATAAACTCCGATTTAGTTATAGCGGTTCTTCCTTGAACCGCAGTGCGGGGATTATATGAAAAACGCAATTTTCCGGCAAGGGCGATTTGAGTCAAAGAGGCGGGCGGCTTTAGCCCCCGCAAAACTATTGCCCCCGCTTGATTACGGACTCTGCATCATTTGCCGTGTCATGCTTTCATTCAGCATTATCCTTGTTGCCTGCCGCTGCTTCGGTTCGTTCTTTTCTTCTTCAAA
>WRCR01000228.1 GCA_009783865.1 Planctomycetaceae bacterium
ATGGCGGTCGCTCTGTATGCCGCCGCATAATCCACCACCTCACGGACACAAGGAAATTTTTTTTCATATTTTTTTACTACCGAAAAGTGAGGCACCGGCGACGCACCGACTAAAAATTAGAGAAAACCGATGAGCAACCGCCGGTCATAACCCCCATAAAAATAAGGGTTTATAACTAATAGAAAAACAAATGGTAAAACATGTTTTATTTCGTCATAAAATGATTACCGAATAAAGTTGGTCATTACCGGCGTTTCTTTTTCCGGCATAGCGACGTGGTTCTTGCCGTATTCCTGCAATTTCAGGAGATAGGCGATGTTGCGTCCGAGTATTCGGGCGATTTGCATTCCTTCGGCATCTTGCTTCAATTCGCCGGGGCCGAAACCGTGAACGGCATTCCAATAACAAGAACTCGCAACGGTCATTTCGGAGATTTGAAAATACTTGTTCAATTCGTCAAAGGCGCAGGTTCCGCCGCCGCGCCGCAGTGCTACAATACCGCCGCCGACTTTGAGCCGAAACAAACCGCCGTTGACCCAAGTGACGAAAAACACTCTGTCCAAAAATGACTTCAATGTGCCGTTGATGCCCGAAAAATACGTCGGCGAACCGAGAATAATCGCATCGGCTTCAATCAGTTTCGGCATGAGTTCATTGACCGTATCATTGGGAAAAGCAATACAGCGTCCTGTTTTTGCTTCCATACATTTGCAGCAGCCGATGCAGCCGTGAATCAGTTTATCACCCACGGTCACGATTTCGGTTTCAATGCCTTCATTTTTTAATTCGGCGAGAACGGCTTCCAACGCGAGAGCAGTGTTTCCGTCGGATTTCGGACTTCCATTAATGGCAATTACTTTAGACATGACTATTACCCCTGATAAAAGTTAGGAAAATCAAACAACAAAAAATTATCCGGTATTTCTGAA
Source organism: Planctomycetaceae bacterium (assembly GCA_009783865.1). GTDB lineage: Bacteria > Planctomycetota > Planctomycetia > Pirellulales > Thermoguttaceae > WRKP01. The sequence goes on from WRCR01000228.1 coordinate 930, forward strand.
GGCATCCGGCATCAAACTGTCCAACAGATACTTAACGCACTGTTTTACATCTGAAATCTGCGAATACTTCATTGCTTCTTTTGTAACCTTTTCGCAATCAACAATCGAAATTTTTCGGAACATACTCTTCACTTCACTGACGGCACTCGGAGTACAACTGATGCTTCGCACACCAAGACCGGCTAGAAGAATTGCCTGCCGCGGAACACTTGCCATTTGTCCGCAAAGCGAAAGCGATATATTTTTTTCTTTTGAAACCTTGACGCACTGTTGAATCATTCGCAGCACAGCAGGGTCTTCCGCATTGAATAGTTGATTCACATTGCGGTTGCCGCGGTCAACAGCCATCGTGTATTGAATTAAATCGTTTGTCCCTATGCTGAAAAACGAAGAGTGTTCCGCAAAATGGTCTAACACCGCTACTGCTGCCGGAACTTCGACCATCATTCCGACCTGTATATTTTCACGAAACGGAATGTTGTTGTGTCGCAATTCGTCTTCGGCGTTTCTCAATTCGACTTTTGCCGACAGTAATTCCTGCACAGTTGAAATCATGGGAAACATCACACGGACATCACCATAAATGCTTGCACGGAGTATTGCTCTTAACTGAGACAGAAATAGTTCTCTGCACATTAAAGCAAGCCGGATACCGCGAAGTCCCAATGCCGGATTGCGTTCAACCGCTAGACCTGCGAGTCGGTCAAGTATTTTGTCATCGCCGAAGTCAAACGTTCTGATAATAACCGGCTTGCCGTTCATCGATTCGGCAGCACGCCGATATGAATTAAAATGGTCATCTTCCGTAGGATCGGAGTCCTGCGTTAGAAAAAGGAATTCAGTGCGGAACAAACCGATTCCTTCAGCACCGCGCTCAAGAACATTTTCGACTTCATGCGGAAATTCGATGTTGGCAAAAACATCTATTTTAACACCGTCCGTTGTTATCGTTTCTACATCACGCAGAGATACAAACGAGATAATTCTGGATTCATCCGTCTCGGCTAAGTCGCGGTACTTGTTCTGCGTTGTTTCATCAGGATTTACAATGACCTTTGCGCCGCCGGCATCGACTATAACAAAATCGCCGGTATTTATACTGTTAAGAAAAGGCCCCGCTCCGACTACACAGGGAATATCCAATGCCGAAGCGAGAATCGCAGTATGCCCGCCGACACCGCCTTCTTCCGTAACGATTGCCTTGATATATCTTTTATCAAAGTTTGCCGTCTCGCTTGGCGTTAAGTTATTTGCCATCAAAATAACCGGAGTCCGCAGTGTGTCGAGCAATTCTTTTTTTCCGCCGAGAAGCAGCCGCAGAAGACGTTTTTCGATGTCCTTTATATCGTTTGCCTTCTCCGCAATGCCGGCAAATTCGATCTTGCGCAGTATACGAATGCGGTTTTCGATGATATCCGAAACCGCACTGACGGCGGTAAAACGGTCATTGACAATTCGCGATTTAATTTCCGAAAGAAGTTTTTCGTCCTGAAGTATCATTAACTGCGCTTCAAAGATGTTGGCAAAGGTTGTACCCAATGCGGCGGCAGTAGAATCGCGGTTAACGGCAATTTCTTCTTTTGCCTGTTCAATCACGCTCAAGAACCGACTTATTTCTTCTTCAATGCGGTGCGGTTCGATGTACTGTTTCGGAATGTGAAGACCGGCGGAAGCCAAGACGAAACATTCTCCGAAAACAATACCCTGTGAAACCGTTATTCCTTGAAAAGTTCTCATGGAAAATCCTCACTTTCGGAATGTTCCAGTATCAGTTCCTGTGTCAGTTCCTGTGTCAGTTCCTGTGTCAGTTCCTGTGTCAGTTCTTGCGGCTGTTCTTCGGAATGTTCTCCTTTACATATTTCATCTTCGTAAAATTTCGCGGCAAACAGTTCACACAGAGCGTCCATTGCTTTTTGCGAATCTGCTCCGTTAATTTCTAATATCACCGTTTCGTTTGGAGATGCCCCCAATGACAGAATGTCGAGTATACTTCGGCAGTCCGCAGCGTATGTTCCCTTGCGCAGCGTTATTTCGGTGTCATTTCCAAATTGCAGTGCCGTTTGCATAATAAGCGATGCAACGCGCAAATGAATACCGGCTCGATTGGCAACGAGCAGTTCCTTTGTCAATTTTTCTACCGCGTCCATTGTTGCAAAACTTGGTTAAACTATACCGCCGAAACCGTAATACCGTCCAAGGTGTCTATTTTCCGAACAAATTATTGTCGGCTTCGTCAAGAAGCATTAAAATATCCTCTTTTGTTTTTGCCTGCTTCAAGAAGCGGCAAAAGGTGTCATCTTTCAGTTGGCGGGTTATATGTTCCAAGGCACGGAGATGTTCTTGAGCGCGGAGATGTTCTCCCGGCAGGTCAGGCGGAGAAATCAGCAGGAAATAGAGAAAAACCTTTTCGCAATCCAAACTCTCGAAATCGACTCCTTCGCTGCTTACAGCAACACAGCCGACAATTTTTTCAACATTGGGATGCTTGGTATGCGGCACCGCAATACCGCGCCCGATGCCGGTTGAACCTAGTTCTTCACGCTTAATAATAGCATTGACGATTCCTTCGCAATCTTCTTTTTTGATGCCTCCTGCATTTACAAGGGCTTGTATCATTTCCCGAATGACACCGGGTTTATTATTTGCCTGTAATTCTGCGCTAACGGCATCTTTCAGGATAAAATCGGCAAACTTCATCTACCAACTCCTATAAGTGTTGTTGATTGTTGTTAATGGTTCTAGTAAAAATAGGTTTAACTTCGGTTTTGAATTTTTTCTTTATATTTTTTAATCTGCTGTTCCAACTTCGCAATGGCGTGGTCAACTGCACCGAACAAATCAACGGAACTCGTTAATTCCTTTTTATCCGCAGCGGGAAATTGAGCGGCAAAGTCCTGCTTATGTTCCGCGGTTACGGCGATGTCAACTTTCGGTTCATCGGCTGTACTCAAATCAATTATTACCTCAATCGAAGTCAGCCGTTCAAAATAACGCTGAAGTTTTTCAACTTTCTGAGTAATTTTTTCTTTAGCCGCATCGGATAAATCGCCGCGCCGCACTGAAATGTTAATCTGCATAGAACAACTCCTTCGTGGTTTAATTTTATATTTGCAACTCTAAATTACACTCTGAAGGTCAAACCCAAAACCGAATTTTCCCTTGCGCTATCATTCTAACAGATTGGACGATAAAAAAAAGGGGACGCAAATTTTTGTTAGCGTAGGATTTCTAATCCTGCGCCGGATTAGTATCACCAGCCGTACCGCCGAAAATTGTTGGAATTAACATTGGGATTACCGTAGTTCGTCCGTTTTCCGCTGTCCCAAGGCGAAGTTGTTGCGCTTCCGCCGCTGGAACCGTCGGAATTGGTGTATGTTGTACGCGTTCCATTACCCCAAGGAACCGTTACCGCGCTTGAACCATCGGAAAACGTTGTGCGTGTTCCGTTTCCCCATCCGGTGGTTGTACCGTATTGTTGCGCCGGTGTTTCGCCCGAAAGACCGAAAATCAAAGCCGCAACAGTAAAGAAATAAAAGCATTTCATTGTTTTGCTCCTTTCACAATTAAAAAATTCATATCGGTGGATGATACCTCAAAACGGCATCTAAAGCAATGCCGGCTGAAAATATGATATAATACGCCAAATCACTTTATGTTTTACCTTGCCGACGAAGCACCAATGAAAAAGAAAACGTCAAAAAAATCTGTATCTAAAAAGAAAAGCAGCAAAAAATGCTCGCATAAGCACTGTTCCGGTGACTGTCGCTGCGGACATTGTCATGAAAGCAGTCAGAACCAAGGCGATTTCAAACGCTTTGAAAACGCGAATATATCTTTCTTGTATCCAAGCAACTGGCAACTCGAACATACCACCGGAAAATATATTGAGGAGTCAGTCACGCTGTCGAATGACAACGGTGCATTTTGGATGCTCTGCAAATATCCATTCGGAACAAATCCCGAAGAAATAGCCCGCGAAGCGGTTGCGGCAATGGAATCCGAGTATGACCAAATTGAAACCGAACCTTTTGAAAAAAATATGTTCGGAAAAAAAATCACCGGTTTTGAGATGACTTTCTTTTATCTTGACTTAATGAATCTCGCAAAAATTATCTGCTTTGAAGACAACAAATTAATGTCCGCCGTATTTTGGCAGACAGGAAACCAACTTATAATCCGTTCTGAGGATTCGCTGCCGGTAGAAGATGTACTCGAAGCGATAACTTATTCCCTGCTTGCAGATATGTAAAGATTTTTATTCGGGCAGCGGATTACCGTATTACCGTATCGGAAACCTGTTTTTTCAGTTTCGCTTCGATGATTTTGCCGTGATACTTTGAATTAAAACGGAACGGATCAAATGGGTTTTCGCTGTTCTCCGGCTGTTTTGCCGCTTGCGAAAACTGTTGTACCGCCATATTTTCGGCAGCACCAATATGGGGGACATTTGGCGGTGTCGATAATTTCAATCCCGTCTTCGGCATTGCGTCCCCCGTTTTTGTCATTGCTTCCAGCGATTCCTGAAACTGTTTCGGCAATGTATCCAATTTAACCGTCTCCGGTTTACCTGTATCAGGTTTAACATCGTATACTACCTGTTTTACAGCGTTCTGATTAACACCGTTCTGGGCAAACATCTCATTCTGCCATTCCGGCGGCAGTTCTCTCGCTGTTCGTTGAAACCAATCGATGAAGTTTGCGTACTGTTCGGATTCTACACTGAATAACGCCCGTTTTCCGGCGTGTTTGGTAACCAATGCTGAGAGAACCTGACTAGCACCCGGATTATCAGGATTTATAAACTGCACGGTTGCCCGAAAATTATTTCGAGTTGTTTTCCCGCCCGGCTGCCGAGGAATTTGTATCTTGAATTTCTGGGAACTGCTAGTGCCATGACAATCCGCTGACGCGCATCGCTGCACCAAAATCGGCTGCACTTTTTTGGAAAAAGTGTCAAAAACGTGATTCGGAACACCGTTTGCCCAGCGGTCAAAAAAGTCCGTTGTGTCCCTTGTTTCGCCGTCCGCAGCTTCGTTAATAGTTTTTGCGGCAATTTCGGTCTGTGTTGCACTGCGTTGAATTTGTTCGATTCTTTGCTGTATGAAATTTTTCAGGTTATCATTTGGAGCGATTAGTAAAGCCGCTTGAAATTCGGCAAATGCTTCGCGGTTAAAACCGTTGTCAAGGCACCATTCCGCAAGATTTATTATTTGTGTGCAGGAATTTGGAGAAACCTGCGATTTTTTATAGCGGTAAACATTTTCTCTTGTTTCGCAGGCAAATTCGATATTTTCTTTCGGAACCTGCATTGTTCCATACTGGGTTTTGAGTTTAATGGAGTCGCCTGCGGTCTCAACTGATGCTTCCACCAGCATACCGGTTTTCAGCAGAAAAAATTGTTTTGAGCCGTCGGTGAGATTCTCTGTGTTTGACCACATAACAGGCAACGGCATTTCGGTGCGGTATCCGCCCCAAAGCGGCTCTTGAGCATCGCTGTTCTTGCAGAAGAGCAAAGCACCGATACCTAACAGAAAAACGGAAATAAAACGTCTAATCGGAAACATAGTGCGGATTATGATGAAATTGCCGAAACGAGTCAAGAGGAAAATTTCGCAGAACCCGCAGTTATTTAGCCGGTACTCCGGCTAAACGTCATTCTTTTTCCACAACCGCTATCTCTTCGTCCGTCAAACCGTATAACGCATAAACCAACGCATCTATCTGTTCATCCAGTTTAACGCTTGTTTTAGGTGTTGCGGCTAAACGTTTTTTCACCAACGCTATCAACGGCTTCTGCTCCGCCAACGAAACAATCGG
>WRCR01000229.1 GCA_009783865.1 Planctomycetaceae bacterium
CACCGAGCGTCATATCGCCGCTGATACCGGAATGACAATTAAAATAACAAAGAGGCATATAGTTTTGAATGGGTTATAATAATGATATGTTCATTCTCCGAAGATAATTTTCGTTTTCATACGCGCTTCGATTACCATGCGCACATATTCCATCGTGCGGACACCCTTGATTTTATTGCATGATGAACAGAGCAGTTGATAATTTTCATAATAATCGCCGCCGCCTTTTGCCGACGGCTGAATGTGGTCAATTTCGAAATTCCATATTTCAAATTTATGTCCGCAGCCGTTACACTTACCGTCTTGTTGTTTGTACAACCGCTTTTTAACGGATTCCGATTTCGGTTCGAACGTAACATCGGTTCGCACCGGCAATAGTGAAGTTGCTGCAAAGTCCTTAAAGATACCGGCATCATCGCTTAATCTTTCGACTAAAATACCGACGGCTTTTTCTTCGATATCGATACCAATCCATTTTCGTCCTAACTGCTGCGCGGCAACGCAGGTTGTAGCACAGCCGCAGAACGGGTCCATTACGATGTCGCCTTCGTTGGACGATGCTAATATGATTCGTTTTAATAACGCAAGCGGCTTTTGTGTGGGATAGCCGACGCGTTCTTTGGCATTTTCGGATAGGACTCCTATCTGCCACCAATTCAATTCATTAGCAAGCCAATATTTTCCTTTTGCATCAATATAAGTTGGTATGTTTTTTCCACTGGTAACGTGTATATTCGGGCTGTCATAAACTTTTCTTTTTTGTAAATTAAATGTCCATTCATTCGTTTTTGTGTAAAAAAGAATCAAATCATGTTTTTTCGCCCAATTTTTGTTACTAACACCGCCTGATGTATAACACCATACAACTTCATTTCTAAAATTGTTTTTCCCAAACACAAAATCAAGTAATATCTTCAGGCAGTGACTTGCCGTTTGGTCGCAATGCAAATACAAACTTCCGGTATCTTTCAATACTCTGTGCATCTCGATGATGCGCTGCGCCATATAAGTCAAGTACGCCATCATTGGTTTGCCGTGAACACCGCCGATGTCCGCTATGTATCTTGCAAGCGCGGGAAACTTCGCAGCAAGCGTGTCGAGATAATGCACATTAACGTCTTCCCATGTCCACATATCTTTGAAACTAACACCGGCGGCTTTACTGCCTATTGGTGCGGAATATATCCGTTTCGAGTTGAACGGTGGGTCGAGATATATCAAGTCGACAAATCCGCTGTTCAGGCCCGAAAGAACATACAGATTGTCGTTGGTATAAAGCGTATTTTGAGGCATCTTTTGAACAGTGTGTTTTCGTATCATAATGCGTTGCATTGTATCGAATGCGGCGGTGTTTGCAAGATCCCGCACTTTGTCTGAACCACTGATTACATTGATTAAATGATTAGTATGATTAGTATGATTAGTATGATTATTGCAAATGACGTTTTACTAGAAAATCATAATAATCATTAAATCAGCGTAATGCGTCTACTTGCTTGACACTTCGTGTTTTGATATAATAGCGGTAATTCCTAACCGATAATTACCGACAATGTCCGACAACTCCAAAACCACTGCTCTTATCCGTGAAGAACTGATTCGGGATTTGCACAATTCTGATACCAAACTCGCTTTGGCAATCTCCGGCGGCGGCTCTCTCGCAATAAGCGATTTGCTGACCGTGCCGGGGGCTTCCCAAACCGTTCTTGCCGCTGCCGTTCCTTATTCACACGAAGCCCTGACTTCTTACATTTGTCAGAAGCCAGACCAGTATTGCTGTCAGCGGACAGCCCGACTGCTTGCGATGGAGTCCTTCGTCCGGGCAATAAATTATACAAACGCACGCAGCGGAGCAGTTGTACAGGAAACAGAAAAGAACTTTACCGAAAAAATAGAATTAAACACTGCCGCCGGTGTTATCGGTGTCGGCTGCACCGCTTCGCTCACTACCGATTATGAAAAAAAAGGACTCCTGCGTGTTCATGCCGCTGCACAAACTCTGCGCCAAACCCTGCTGTTTTCCTTTGAACTTGTTAAAGGGAAACGCACCAGAGCGGAAGAAGAACGCCTCGTTGCCGACTTTATTTTGAACGTTATCGAAACTGCCCGAATTAAATCATCCTGTACCGGTGAACCTGTAAAACAATCTCAAACAGAAGAAACCGGCTATTACGAAAGATTCAGTTGGAAGACCTTCGACGCAGGAACAGAGAGCAGGCATCACTTGCACGAAATAATTCCGCTTTATCTGGGTGAAGATGAATCCCTTACCGGTCGGCAGACGGTTGGTTCCGCACCGCTTGTCGATTTATTTTTCGGACAGACAAAAGCGATGCTTTGGTGCGGCGGGGAAATTCAGCATTTTCAACCCCGCGATGAAATGTTATCACAGAACATGCAGGCATTTAATCCGCAAGCGGAATTTACGCAAGCGATTTATCCGGGGGCTTTCAATCCGATTCATTCCGCTCATATCGAAATAACGGAATTAGCGCAACGGAAACTCGGATGTAAAGTTTGTCTGGAAATTTCCGTCCGGCATGCTGACAAACCGATGCTCGATTACATCGAATTGGAAGACCGTCTGGAGCAAATTACAGCGGTTTATCCCGGTCTGCCGGTTTGGCTCACGCAGTTGCCGTTTTTTCAGGAAAAGGCAGAATTTTTCCGAGAGTCGACTTTCGTTCTCGGAGCGGATACTTTGAAACGTTTTGCCGACATTCAACATTATTATCATAACATACATTATTTTCACAGTATTCTTCGTATGCTGGGTCATTACAACTGCCGGTTCCTTGTTTTCCCGCGAAGAAATGAGCAAACCGAAGAGATTGAAACGCTGCGGACGCTGAAGATTCCCGACATGCTGCGATCACTTTCGGATGAGGTATCGGAAGACGAATTTCTCTCTGATTGTTCTTCATCGAAAATCCGGCAGAATGACTGTGTATATGAATGACTGTGCGGAGTATTGAATAAAATGAAGAGCCGCACGTGAAACTTGCGGAATGTTCACAATGATTTAACGTGTACAATCACCCTTTACGTCCCAATGACAATGATACGATGCCGAAGGTCATCGGGACAATTCGGCAATCGGTCAAGCCGGTCTCTTCCATTCGCGACACCAGTTGCTGCGGCGTGTCAAAACCCAGAACACTTGCCGGTAAGTAATGATACGCATCTCCGCTGCCCTTGGAAAAACAGCGGCTAATGACCGGCAAGATAAAACGGAAATACAAAAGATAACACTGCCGGATAAGCGGCACAGTCGGCACAGAAAATTCAAGCACCGCAACGGTGCCGCCTTTTCTGCAAACCCGATACATTTCGGAAAGAGAACACTGCGTGTCAGATGTGTTTCTTAATCCGAAAGCGTTGCTAACCGCCGCAAAAGTGTTGTCTTCAAACGGCAGATTCATTGCATCTCCCCGCTGGAAAACGATGCCGATGTTTTTTGCGCCGGATTTCCGATTTGCAATTTCGAGCATTTTTTCGGAAAAATCAATGCCGAATACTTGCCGCTTGCCGGTTAATTGCCGTTCAAAGGTAAAACATAAATCGCCGGTTCCGCAGCAAACATCGAGAATCGGAGCGTCGTCTGGTAATTCCGAAATACTGTCCGAAACAAAGCGTGCCGTTTTTCGCCGCCAACTTCGGTCAATGCCGAGCGAAAGAAAATGATTCAGGAAATCATATTTCGGTGCAACGGAATCAAACATCCGTTGAATCTTTTGAGCGGACTTATCAAGCGGCATTACGAAAACGGGTCTTCGTCGTCCTTTCTTTCTTTCTTTTCCTCTGCCGGCATCTCTTCTGCCTTCTTTTCCTCTGCGTCCGTTTTCGGCATATCTGACGGTTTCGTTTCCGTCGTACCCTCTTCCTCTTCTTTTGTTTCCTCTGTCATCTCCTGCGCTGGTTTTGCTTTTTCCTGTGCGGGTTTAAAGACCGGTTTTGCTGATGCCTGCGGTACTAGATCGTCAGCCGGTATCATCGCTTCATCTTTCGGGTCATCCTCTGTCCTGAACGGGTGCAGCGACCTCGCCCCAAAGGGTGCCGCTCCGACAAAGGAATCCGCAAGTGCTTTCAAAACGGCTTCGTCCTTTCTTTGTTCCTTTCCGTAAAGTTCTGTCCGGAGTTTTGATTTCCGGCTTTGCCAATCTTTTTGTGCTAGTTTGCGGAAACTCTCGAGGTAAATCCGCTCTTTTCCCTGAATCCGTTTTAGCGCGTCGGAAACGTTATAATCACGGGCTCTTTGTCCTTCTAATTCGAGTTGCGCCGCTTTTATGAAGGTTTCCTCGGCTAATTCTTTCTTTTGTGAACGGAGATATGAAAGAGCCATGAAAAAATACACTCGCGGGTCTTGTGAACCCAGTTTTTCGGCTTGCCGGAAGAAATCGGCAGCATCGTCGTACTTCCCGCTGAAGAAAACGTGAACACCTTGTCCGTACAGGTTTTCCGCCTGTATCTCTTTGTCAAAAACTCCGGCGATGCTCGTCTGTTGCGAAAACAATGCTGAAAAACAAACGAAAAACAAAATCAAAGAAAAATGCCTGATATTCATCGAAACCTCGAATTACTCCAACAATGCTGTGAACGGAATTCGCAAACCGAAAATCCCCGCTCAATTTTTATCGGAAAAATCAACCGGAAAAATTAAAAAACAAACGGAAAGGGCAAAAAACTATATTGTTTGTCTATTTTACCGAAATAATTCGCAAATTCCGTTTCAATGTTCTTCCGGCGGGTTCAATATGTTGAAATTCTCACACAGGAACAGATAAACCAGAATTCCGATGCTCACCAACCCGACCGAAACGAGAACTTCCGTCACTGCCGGAAAATATACACTGCCGGCATCCGCCCACATTCCCGTGATGACAACGTTCAAGCGGTTCAACAGCACACCGAAAACGCCGATTGCGCCGAAGAGAATAAGACCGCAGTAACTGTTCGCCATCGGTGAAAACACAATAATTATCGGCACTACGACGCAGGCAAGTTCCACCAGCATCGCATTTGCTTCAAGTGAACCGGTGAACATTGCCCCGAATTGTCCGCGCAAAAACAAGTCGGCGACTCTAACCACAAGATAGACAATCATCATACCGCCGCCGATTCTGGCAAGCAGCCGCATCACGTCAATTTTCGGCTTGTGTCCGTAAGCAGTATAAGTGACAACGGATTCCAGCATCGCCATTGCCGGTCCGACCATTAATGAAGAAATAAGGAACAGCGCAAAAATCAGCGGTGTCCACCAAAACGGATGCAGCCGACCGTCCATCAGCAGATAGAGCGCGCCCAGCGTTGACTGGTGCATCGTCGGTATCATAATGCCGAGTACTATCAGCGGAGGCATAATGAACCTGAAAAATGTATGCAGAAACTTGAATATCTTTTCGGTAACAATTTCGCCCAGTTCGGCAACCTGAACCAAAGTGTACAACGAGATGCACCAGAATACTTCAAAAAGCGGCGAAGCATGTCCCCAAGTCACAAAAGGTCTCCAGAACTGCCACCATCTTCCGATTTCGTTGAACAGTCCCACGAGAACGAGAATATACCCGATGAGCGAAGTCAGCATCGTTGCTCTGATGAATGGATTCAACTTTTTGATGCCGAGAACATAGACGAGGAGAGCGGTACCATAACCGCCGCCTGCCAGTGCAACACCGGCAAGAACATCGAAGCCGATCCAGAGTCCCCAGGGCCAATCATCGTTCAGATTAGTGACCGGCTGAAGTCCGAAGATGAACCGGTAAATCATTATACCTACAGCAGCGGCAGCAAGTGCGAACATAATAATCCGCAACGGCGTAATGCGGTAAGACCACATTTCGTTTGCGCAAGTGAATTTTACGCTCAACGGACCTTCAAAAGTCACGCCGAACATTCCTTTTTCCGTTGTAAAAGTTGCAGGAAACATGTCTATTCTTTCTCCGTATTATCGGTATTATCAGTATTTGTTGTTTTCGCCGCTTGGATTTTATTTCGGCGATGAACCAGAGCGGTAATTGCAAATGTTACCGCCAGAACGCCGCCCCAGATACCGCCCAAAATCGGTGTCCAGTGCATGTAAGGACGCGTGTGTTTCGGCAGTGAATACTGCGGTACTTTTCGGAAACCGAGTTCTTCAAACGATACATCGCTGATGTAAATCCAACTCGTTCCGCCTGCTTCCGTTTCCCCGTAAATATGCTGCACATAAGCGGGGTTTGACGTAAGAACCGCTTTCGCCTCTTGCAGCATGGCATCTTTGTCGCCGAATTTCATCACATTAGTCGGGCATACAGAAATACAGGCGGGCATCTCGTTTTCTGTGATTCTGGTGTAGCAGAACATGCACTTCGTAATAGCGGGCAACGGTTTGCTCCACTCGAATTTTGGAATATGAAACGGGCACGCAAGCATACAATAACGGCAGCCCACGCAGTTATTCGGATAATACACGACTGCACCGGACTCCGTCTTCTGAAATGCTTTCGCAAAACACGATTCGGCGCAAGCGGGTTCATCGCAATGAAAACATTGTTCTTTGACGAAACGCCAAACTTCGCCGCTCTTGTCACGGGTACAGGCAGACGGATTAGCGGTAACACAGGCATCTGCCATCGGCAGTGCCGGAAGACGCTTTTTATTTTCTGCATCGAGACGTACCTTTCGGATAACCGTCCAGTTTTCGTCCGCAAGCAGAGCGCGTTCCCCGTCTTCTGAAGC
>WRCR01000230.1 GCA_009783865.1 Planctomycetaceae bacterium
TAATAACTTCGGTTGACGAAGAAACGGAGATTGATTTCAATGCGGTCTTATCAGTAATTGAAAAATATCATCCAGCTTTTCGTGATGCCGTTGCAGTAATGGGACAACAGTTGGCGCAGAACAACGAACACGATAATGATATTACTGCCGGTTTGATTTCTATTTTTCAATTGTTCGGTAATTACGGTGATGTTATATCAACTTGCGTTACTAACAAAATTCCGCTTGATGAACTTATCAATGTGATGTTAGCAAATCCTGATTTTTGCGAACTTTATGAACAGGAATTAGCAGCCAGACTGGTAAAGATTCACAGCAGACAGCCGGATATTTGGAAAAATGCCGACCAGCCGCTGGTCTTGCAATTTTCACAGGATGTGCCGAGTCATGCAAATGATTTATACAGGAAGCATCCGCAACATAATCTCGCAGCATTTTTATATCTGAAATACGGTGATTGCGTTCCGCAGGCGGCAGCAGCAATCGATAAATTCGGCGATTTAGCGGTTTTCATTTTCAATAAGTATTCAGAATCGGACTTGTTCAAGAAACATTTGAAAGACAATGAACTCGGCGTGCGCATCATTCCTTACGCTGCGATGTTTGAAGACAAAGGGTTGGAACGTCTCGCTCAAAACAAGAACTGGCTTGACAAGTACTTTGATGCCGAAGGTAATCCGAAAGAGGAAGAATGGTGGACGGTACTGCCCGGCGGCGCGCTGGTCAAGGTCGCCCAAAACTGGACGCAAGGACTTCCGTGTGAATGGAGCGAACTCGGCTGGGCTGGTGTTGACACTGCGGACGCTGCCTTGTTGATAATCACGATGGGGGCTTCAAGTGCGGTAACAAAACCAATCACAATACCTGCGAAAGCAACCGTGAAAATCGGCGGCAAACTTATTGCGAAAGAAACCGCCGATGTGCTGGCAAAATCCGCCGCACGAAGAACAGCCGTTATAGCGGCAGAACGCCTGCCGGTGTTGGTTCGTTTAACTCGTCTTGCGGAATCAAGCCGGTTTATGCGCTGGTCTCTTGCCAGCGGGAAGTTTGTTTATCGGGTTTATGAAGTTGGAGTGAAAGCCCCGCTGCGCATTCTCGGACAAAGTGTGTACAAGACGGCGAAAGTTGTCAGCAATCCGAAAGTTGCGAGGGCATTGTTGACGGTCGGTATTGCAATTACGGTTTATTATCGGACGCTTCCGGGCTTGAAAGAGGCGTTGCCGCAACTTGGAGAAAAGGCGGGACAAGACATCGCTCAACTTGTAAAAACAACCGCTGAAACGGTTGCCGCAACCTTGCACGGCTTTTTGAATGAATTTTTGGAGCCGATGGGAACAAGTACCGTTCCTTATTTCGTGTTCTTCGGAACGCTCATCGTTTTTGCCGGATTTACACTGTGGTTCGGTAAACGATTAGTTCGAAAACCAGCAAGGGTATAAGCCGCACGTTAACATTTAATAAATACTATGAATACTTATAATGTTTCGCTGCTTGGTACTGAAGGAACCGGCAAGAGTTGTTTTCTTGCAGGTTTGTATTACATCGGCACTGACCCGCTGAAGGGGGCATTTACTGTTTCGCCGAAGATGGACGACCCCATTGGAAAGCAATACTTGACGGAGGTTGTTGAAAAGCTATCAAGCGGTAAATTTCCAAGCGGGACTCATACAATGACCTTCCTTGAATTTGAAGTCCAAATCGATAAAGATACGGCGATGTGCATCAAGACGATGGACTATCCGGGCGAGGATTTTCGGGCAGGAATTACAAAAAGTACCCCGGAAGAAAAGATAGCGGAGTTTGCGGAACATCTCTTGAAATCCGATATTATCATTCTGCTTGTTGACCCGAATGATATACCGGCAGAGGCAGAGAACAGCGAAAAACGCCGGAAAATAATCGAAAGTATAAACGCAAACCTGCAAGCCGCCCGCAATGTGTTAAATGAACACAAACGAAAAGGTAAAAAAAAATTAAAACGTGCTGATGTCTGCGTTGCGGTCGGAAAGTTTGATAAACTGCCGGAGTTTGAAAAAGCAAAGCAGGCGGCGGACGGCGGACAAAAAATTGCGAAAAGATTTTTTTACACTCATTGGACTAATTTTGCCGAAAAACTGGCAAACAATACGGAAATTCCGTTAAAGGAAATCAATTTTTTTCCGATTTCGGCAGTCGGCAACACGGTGCAAACAGAAGATTCATCTTCACGGGACAGAGACGGTCTTGAACCGGATAAAGATAATCTTGCCCCCTTCGGTTATAAAGAGTTATTTCAATGGATAGCCGACAGAAAAAACCGGCTCGCTTGGAAAAAATTCGCCGCAATATGTTCGGCGGCATTTAGTGCCTTCATTGTATTGCTTGTTCTTTCTATTTTTATTTTTGGCGGTAAATCTGCCGTTGATTATGAAACAGAGAAAAATCAATTAGCATTGCTTGAAAGACAAGATATTTCGGCGGTGCAAAAATTGGAAGGTACCGCCGGCACCGTTTTTTATAATGTTATCAAACGCCGCAACGAAATCCTTGATGACGAATTAAACCGCTTGAAAGAAAAAATCGAAAATAGTAATGACTCGGCAACGCTCATTTCTTTTCGCAGGAATGTTGAAGAAGTAGACGAAGTATATGACGGCGACCGAAATATCAACATAGAAAATCTGTTGAAACAAGTGTCGGAAAAGTTAATTGACATCGAATTTCAAATCGTAGTGAACTCATTCACGCAAAGACGGAAAACTTTCTATGACGACGCGAATGCATTTCTAAATAAACATCAAACGGGACCGAAGGCGGACGAGGTTCGGAAAATGACAGCCGAGAAAGAAGGGCGAGATGAAGAAGAGGAGCGGCAGCGGATAAAAAACATAATAGTATCGGACTCCGGTTCGCTGCAAGGCAAGCGGGATGCAATCGTAAATTTCTTGGAAACACACCGCGGCAAGTTGAATTCATCGGATGCAGAAACGATGCAGCGGGCAGCGGATTTAGCGAAAAAGTTTTGCGAACAGCATCAATACACAATTACACTGAAACAATACGGCGGCTTTGCGTATCAGGAAAATATACAGGGATTGGTATATGTTGACGGTACTGTTCAGGGTTCGCATAGGTCCAAAGAAAAATGCATGACGGCAAACGCCGGTAAAGAATTTACAATAAACTGGAAATGCGGGCAAACAATTAAGTTGGAAATTAAAGCGTATGGCGGTATACTCTGGGGCGGTCTTGAAGCCGTTGCTAGTGAATCAGATAACGGACCGGCAGCGTTGAAAATGTTATCGCAACGTACTCAACTGCTCCCCAAAACAAAGAGCGAAAACGGCTGGGACTGGAGTATTCCAAAACGACAAGCCGCCGACGGGTACTTTATGAAGTGCGAAATCAATGAAATCAGCGAAGCCGATTGGAAAGCGTTTGAGACCTACATATATCCCGGCGATGGCTGGTAGAGCGAAGTGTCTTGACACCGCGTATCAAATCCTATACACTGCTGATGTTGTTGGACAATCTTACTCTAAACAAAAGGTGCTGTATGAAAAAAATCGTTTTTGTTTTGCTTTGCATGGTTTTCGTTTTTGCGGCTGGTTCTTTGTCCGCCGCTGAATGGTACAAGGGGCAACTGCACTGTCATTCTCTTTGGAGTGACGGTGACACATTGCCCGAACTCGTTTTGGATTGGTATCGGGCGGACGGTTTTAATTTCGTTGCCTTAACAGACCATTCCGCTCTTCAAACCGACAAAAACCGGTGGA
Source organism: Planctomycetaceae bacterium (assembly GCA_009783865.1). Classification (GTDB taxonomy): domain Bacteria; phylum Planctomycetota; class Planctomycetia; order Pirellulales; family Thermoguttaceae; genus WRKP01. The sequence continues at coordinate 3,756 of WRCR01000230.1, forward strand.
AGGAAGTCAATGCCAAACTGGTCGAGGAGTCACGTTCCAAGTTCGGCAATGATTGGGTGCAAACCAAAGAAGAAAACGGAAAAACCCTTACCCGGCTTGTGCCGATTGATGAACTCGGCGCAAAATTCAACAAGGACGGCGCATTCCTTGTGATTCCCTCTCATGAACAAAACGCAGGAGTTGCCGGCAGAACCTTGCACGCTATTGCCGCTAACATTACCGAAACGATACCGTTTCCCAAAGACGCGCCGACGGTCGCTGCCGGTGCTTTGCAATGGCGGAAAAACACGTTGGACAATGCCGAAAAGAACGGCAAAGTCGGATTCTGGATGCTCAATCATCCCGACTGGCCTTACTACGATATACCGCCCAGTGTATTCATCGAGGCACCGGAAATCGAGTTTTTTGAATACAACACCACTTCGGCACCGCGAACAAGGTCCGTTCGTCCGTTTCGGAATCCGCGTATGCCCGACCCTGAAAAATTCTGGGACATTATTAACGCCTTCCGAATTTTTAAGGGACAAAAGCCGATTTTCCACGTTGCAAGTGACGACACCCATTGTTACCGTGTATTCAAAGACAACGGTGTCAATCCGGGCAACGGCTGGGTCGTAGTCCGTGCTGAAAAACTCGATGCCGACTCCTTGTTCACCGCTATGAAAAAAGGCGACTTTTATTCTTCAACCGGAGTCACGCTGAAGGATATTCGGTTCGATGCCCAATCGAAAACACTGTTTGTCGATATTAAACCGGAAGAGGGAGTCAAATACTCGGTTAGTTTTATCGGCACCAAAAAAGGATTCAACACGGCAACTACCGAATTTGATGACCCGGCAGAGGGTGAAAAACCGGCACGCACGGGACTCATATATTCCGATGAAATCGGTGCAACGTTCAAGACCGTAGAAGGTGTTTCGGTCTCTTATAAAATGGCACCGGAAGACCTTTATGTCCGCGCTATCATTACTTCGGACAAGAAACCGAAGTATCTCGAAGTAAATAAGCCCCCGACGGAATCAGCGTGGACGCAGCCATACGGCTGGTAATAGTTATAACGTTAAAGAGGCGGGGCTATGAGGTTATACCCCGCCGTTCTTGTTGCCGGCACTTTTCCTCTTGCGAAACTTTTCTGTAAGTGTAGAATTACGCCATTATACGCTTTTTCACAACCCGCAAGAACCATCCGATTTTATGTCCCGGCAAATTCGAAACGGTATTGTCGATTACCTCGAAATACTCCAAATGTCCGGCATCGGCGAAGTTAATAAACTTCAACCGCTGCCGCAAGAACAGAACCCTTCAGCCGCATCGCCAGCGCAGCAGTCACCGGTTGCGAAACCCGAACCTGCACAGCGAAAAACCTTGCAGCAGGCAGTACTCGAAACAAAAGAACCGGAAGAAAAAATCATTCCGAAGAAAAATACCGAAACGGACTTAACCGAAAAAATCGCTGCCATCGTCAATTCCGGTACATCCGGCAAAACCGAAAAAATCCGATTACTCGCCCAAGAAGTTGCAAAATGTTCCCGTTGCAGCGAATTGGCTTTTTCCCGAATTCAAACGGTCTTCGGACAAGGTAATCTCGATTCGGAACTCGTCTTCATCGGCGAAGCACCCGGCGAAGACGAAGACAAACAAGGTATTCCCTTCGTCGGACGTTCAGGACAGCAACTCAACGACATTATCACCAAAGGAATGAGAATAAGCCGCGACGAGATTTATATCTGCAACATCCTGCGCTGCCGACCGCCGAAAAACCGGAATCCGCTGCCGGTCGAAGCGGAACGCTGCCGACCCTTTCTTGACGCAACATTGGAAATCATCAAACCAAAGTATATCTGCTGTCTGGGAACAGTAGCGGCGCAAAACCTGCTGCATACCGAAAGAACCATCGGACAACTGCGCGGCAAAGTAATGGAATATCAGGCAAGTTTCGGAACGATAAAAGTCGTCTGTACTTATCACCCTTCGTACCTGCTGCGTTCCCCCGGTGCGAAAAAAGATGCTTGGGAAGATATAAAAATTTTAATGAACGAAATGGGACTGCCCATACTGCCGATAGGAAAATAAAATGACAAACGCCCTCGAAAATAGTCCGATGATGCATGCGGTGCAGTGCCGTAACGCCGAAAAGGTTCCCGTCTGGTGTATGCGGCAGGCAGGCAGATACATGCCGGAATATCAGGCAGTCCGCAGCAAATATCCGTTCATCGAACTATGCAAAAGACCGGAACTCGCAGCCGAAGTAATGCTCACCGCTGTGAAAGTTCTCGGCGTTGACGCAGCAATCCTCTTTTCGGATATCCTTCTTCTGCTCGAACCGATGGGCTTCACTCTCGATTACGTTCCCGACGAAGGACCGCGCATCGCAGAACCGGTGCGGCAGCCGGAAGATGTCCATCGGGTTCATGAGTTAGCGTCGCCGGAGCAGTTGCAGTATATTCTCGATGCCGTCCGCTTTACACGGGAAGGGCTTCCGCCGGACATTCCGCTCATCGGTTTCGCCGGCGCGCCGTTCACGCTTGCATCTTATGCAGTGGAAGGCGGCGGAAGTAAAAACTTTCGACAGGTCAAAGCGTTCATGCACTTGTATCCTGATAATTGGCAAACGTTAATGAGAATTCTGGCGGTTTCCATTGCGCGGCTATTGAATGCGCAGATTGATGCCGGTGTGCAAATCGTTCAAATCTTCGATAGTTGGGCTGGCTGTCTTTCCGCAGAGGACTATAAAAAATATGTTCAGCCGTATTCTAAGATGCTCATCGATTTACTGCGTCCCGGCACGCCGATAATACATTTCGCACCGGGGAATCCGGTTCTACTGCCGAGTGTCCGCGACGCAGGCGGACATGTCATCGGTGTTGACTGGCGGGTTTCGATTGATGACGCTTGGAACACTA
>WRCR01000231.1 GCA_009783865.1 Planctomycetaceae bacterium
AGCGGCGGCATTGTTTCGGTCTGACTCCCCGAAAGACAAGAAGACCGCCGGCAAAGAAGCATTGCAGCGTCTTATGCTTTGTCCTGACTGGAAAGTCCGTCTTTACACGGCAAGAACGTTGGAAAACATTAAAGATGAAACGCTTATCCCGCTGTTGATTCCGCTGCTCGATGATCGCGATGATATTTGTGCGGCGGCAATGAATTCGCTGATTAAAATTGTCGGCAAGGACATCGGCGAAATCGCCGTTGAGAACGAACCGGATTTATCGGACAAATCGTCTTTGCAGAAAAAAGCAGCACGCTGGAAACGATATTTAGCAAATGATATTTAGGAGCGTTTTTGGATTTGGTGTGGACAAATCCCCGTCACCCCCGCGAAGGCGGGGGGTCTAGAGAATGGACATAGACCCTTTTACGTCTAGATTCCCGCTTTCGCGGGAATGACGAAAACGAATCCCAGCAGTCTACAATTCTTGATTGCCCTAGCCGGTACTCCGGCTCTTACGTTCTTCATCGAAACGCTTTATCAATCGCATCTTCGACATTGAGAATCCGAATGTCGGTCACGGACGGGTCGTTTTCCATTCTCCGAAGTTCCTCAACGGTGAACTGCGGCATTGCTGTATTCGCCGGCGGCACTACCGCTTTCTTCGTAACCTTCGGCTGGACTGCCGGTTTTACCGGTTCCGGCTGCTTGGGCAGCGGAACGGACTGCGGCTGTGGTGCTTCCGTCGGTCTGCCGCGAAGCAAATCGGGAAGAGTCGGAATGTCTAAACTGTCGATATCTATCGGTTTGGAACGAAGTTTCGGTGCGCTTACCGGACGATTCTTGTCAACGGAAAAGGTACTTCCGTAATAACCCGCATTTGTTATTGAACATCCTTCGCAATCCGGTGCGTTGGAAATATCGGTGTAATCGGCAGTTCCATAAAACACAGAACCGGCGCGATAGAGCGGGTCGCAACTATCGGGGTCATTGTGACGGGCTGTCTTTGATGGAACGCAATCATCATAGCAGGTGCCGCACATCCGGCAGCCGCTGGAAATGAGGCAGAAAAAACAAAAAACGAAAACAAAACCGGGGAGGGTAAAGTGTTTCATTGCTGTACATCCTTGAATTAAAACCAACTTCAGCGTATTTTACACGTCTTCAGCATTATAATCGTCCGCATAATCGTTATAATCCATAAATTTTCACTATTTTACGGAAATTATATTTCGGCGGACGATTTCGAGGTATATTATCGTTTTTGCGGATTTTGGGCAAGAGTAATTTAGAGGAAGGTAAAAGTTTGAAACATTATATTTTCTTAACTAATACTCTTGCAAACTGCGTATGGAAAGTATTGACTCTAGTTTTTTCCGCCGCCGCTCGGAGTACCGGCTAAATGGGCGGCACTTTTTGCTCTTGCCAACTTCAGCGGGTGTGTTATCATTTGCGCAGATAAAGATACTACCAAAGAGGCGGGGACTTTAGTCCCCGCTTAAAGCAGAAATATTAATATGGGTAAGAATATATTAAATCAGGCAGTTCAGGTAAAACAAACATATTGGCAGGCATTTGCGCCTTGTTTTTTAGGAGTTCGGCTTCGCAAAAATTCTTCGAGTCAGGGCTTGTTGTTCGGCGGTTTGTGGTTCGCCGGAAGACAGGCGGGCGCACTGGCTATACTTCTTATTTTACTTTTGCCGTTTCGTTCATTTTCTTCCGAAGCGGACTTTCGCTTTGCAGACGGACTGCTCAACCGGCAAATGTTCGAATCCCTTGAATACTTCTGCAATGCCGAAATTAAGAACCGCAGTTCGCTTACAGATAAATACGCCTTTGCCGCAACACTCGTCCGTTCCCGCACCGTTAAAATGCTGCTCTCCGATTCGGAAAAGCGGCAAAACATTTTAGACGGACTCGCCGTTCTGGAAACGGATTTGCTGCGGTCTCACAGCGGAACAGTGCAGCCCGCCGATGAACTTGCCGCCCTTTTGTTTCAACTGCAACTCGGCATCACCTATTCAGCACTCGGCGAAGAACAATTTCGGGAAACGGAATTGCTGCCGATGAATGAACGCACCGCAAACATTGAAACCGCCCGCCGAACTTTGCAAACGGCAATCGAGAAACTGCGGCAAAGCGGTGCTCAAACGCAACTTCTGCGAAACCGCACTTCGCAAAATGCAGATTTGAATTTTTCGTCAAAAGTTGACGCAGCAATTCTTTCTTTCACTTATCAACTCGGCTCGGCAGAAATCGCGCTGGCAAAAACCTTCGCACCGCCGGACAGCGAATTGCTGCAACGCAGCATAGCGGCACTATATCCGATGGCAAACCTTCAAAGCGATTCGCCGGTAGTGTTTCAATGCAAAATCAAACTTGCGCAATGTTATCGGCTGCTGAACGAGAAAGAAAAATACACGGAATTACTCGGACAGTTGAATTCAACGAAAAACAGCGGCGTTCTTGAATTTCAAACGGAATTGCTGCGGTATTACATTTTCACGGATAGTATCGGTGATATACTGTCCGTTGTTATGAAAGGGCGTGCGGACTCCGCTGCTTTTCCCGAATATGATTTAGTTAGGATTGAAATACTGCTCCGTTATTCCAAGCCGGATGAAACGCCGGAAGAAAAAACGCAGCGGCAGGAAACGGTTCTTGAGATTGCCGACTCGCTGGAACGCAACGCCGGTTCTTACTGGGGTCGCAGAGCGAGGAGTTGCATCTCGGAATTTGTTTCGATTCCTAACGCAAAGGAACAGAGCAATCCGGCAATGCTGGCGGCATTAGCCGAAGAACAGTTTCATCAGAAACGATACGGCGATGCTTCACGTCTTTTTGAACAGGCAGAGCGGGCGGCGCACCTCAACGGCGATGTCGATGCTGCTTTCAAGTACGGCAGTTCGGCGATGGGGATACTCAATTCGGAATTGGAGAACGCCGGAGACGAAAAAAAAGAAGCGGATAAGCGGAAGGTTCTCATCGAAAAACTTCGTGCTTTTGCCCTGCGGCACTTTGCGGTAAAGGATGCGGCGGAATATCATCTCAAGGCAATCGACTTTGCCGCGAAGGAAGTTGAAGCACGCCGGATGCCGCTTGACGATTATATTACGCTGCTCAAAGAGCATACTGCAACGTGGGCAGCATCGCCGAAGACACCGCCGCTCTTGCTGCGGACTGCGGTACTGCTGGCTGGACAAAATCAGATGGCGGAAGCGTTAACAGTAATGGGAAAGATTCCGAATCAACATGACGAGTTTATGCGGCAATTAACGGAAGAGCAGCGGCAGCGGGTTGATGGTGAACGCGCCCGGCAAGCGGCAAAAGCGGGGAAAACGCAGGAAGCGGTAAATATACTGACGGAGTTGTTGAAAAAGAATTCGGACAATATCGATAACTGGATTCTATTAGCGAGTATTTTATCGGAAGACAAGAACTCGCTGGAAAAAGCGTTGGCGATATGGTTAAGAATTGAACCGCGAATTAAGAACGGCACGGAGAACTGGTGGCTCGTCCGTGAGAAGATAATTGAGGTGCTTGTCAAACTCGGCAGGAAGGACGAAGCATTGCGCTCGTTTCGTTTGCTGGAGACGCTTCATCCGATGACTGCGGAGAAAAAAGAACGGCTGAAGAAGATGCTCGAATAGAAAATACCAGCGGCGGGTGATAACCCGCCGGTATTTAGCTGGTACTGCGGATTTAAGAGCCGCAAGTGGAGTGAAACGAAACTTGCGGGTTGTTCACGCTGCTCGCCGCCCAACGCGGCAATTGAGAATAAAATTTCGCCGCTTGATTTATTTTGCAATCCGCGGTACAATTGTGTTGCGCGGAGGGAACCGTCAAATAAAAGAATTATGCTGTTATTTTTTTCATAATTATTTAATTCTTTTTTTGAAAGGTATTCGTTATGAGTGCTAATCACAGTTTGCTATTATTCGAGGGAGATATGATTTCCCAACTGCCGGAAGTGTTTGAATACTTCGGACTTCACTCCACCGGTCAAATGGAAGTCGTCAAAGGTCTTGCCGAAATCTGGGAACATACAAATTATCCCAGAAAAAACCGGCCGAAAAATGTCGTTCATAAGGCGGTGCTTTACAACGGCATCTGGACGGCAATTCTCGACAGAGAAATGAACATGGTTCTCAAACAAGAAAACTGCGAAGAATGCGCCAAAAAACTCGGCATCAAGATTTTCGGCTATCTTGTCGAAACGGTGTCGGGAACCTGCGCCCTGTATCTGTATCAGCCGGAAAAAATCCGCGGATTAAACATACAGAATTTCGAGGTACTTGAGGACTTCGGCTCACCGCTGCCGCAAGAAGCGGGTATCACTCCGCAGGAAATGTTTGGAGACGGTATGATGCGGATTTCCCGCCGAATGGGTTTTTCTGATTCGCTGTTCGCTCACCCAACCTCAAAGGTTTATGTAGCGGGTGCAGAAGACCCGGATTTATCAAGCGTCATCGAAAAAATGCAGTCCTCCGTTGTGAAACATCCGCGCGCTTCAGCCGCCGTTCATCTCGGTCATAAAAGGCAGGAAACACACGCCCCGCCGGTTACCCGGCTGGAAAAACCATGGTGGAAATTGTGGTGAACAGTTCCCCGCATCATCGTTATTGAAAAACAATACAACAGGAAACAATGACAACTATTGCTGTACTCGGTGCAACCGGTTATACCGCCGTTGAATTGCTCAAGATATTGCTCCGCCATCCTCACGCAAAAATTACGGCGTTGACAAGCCGGGAAGATACCCGACCCGCCGGACAGGTTCATCAATGCCTGTCCGGTCGGCTTGACATTTCGGTGGAAAACCTTTCACCGGAAGAAGTTGCGGACAGAGCGGAATGTGTTTTCAGTTGTCTGCCGCATACCGCAACGGCAAAGGTTGCGCCGAAACTTCTGGAAAACGGAGCAAAAGTGATTGATTTCGGAGCGGATTATCGGCTTCATTCTGCGGCTGTTTTCAAAGAATGGTACGGCGAAGAACATCCCGATGTGCAGCGGCTCGGCAAAGTACCATACGGACTGCCGGAACTTTTCCGAGAAGAAATCAAGAAGAGCAGCATTGTTGCGAATCCGGGCTGCTATCCGACAACAGCGATTCTGGCATTAACTCCGCTGCTCAAGAGCGGGCTGATTGAAGCGGACGGCATTATCATTGATTCCAAAAGCGGCGTATCAGGGGCGGGACGCAAGCCGAAACAGAACACGCTGTATCCCGAATGTAATGAAAGCATTTCCGCTTATGGAGTCGGAACACATCGGCATACACCGGAAATTGAGCAGGTGTTGACCACAGTGAGCGGCAAAGCTGTGAACGTGATTTTTACGCCGCACTTAACACCGATGGACAGAGGAATCTTGTCAACGATTTATGCAAAGCCGGTAAAAACATTAATGATTGACGACGTTTTGAATGAACTGCGGAACTTCTACCGCGATGAACCGTTTGTTAAAATCGTTGAACATTTACCGGCAAGTAAAGATGTGTCCGGCACAAACTTTGTGCATATTTCGGTGCGGATTGTCAAAGACCGGGTCATACTTGTATCGGCAATCGACAATTTAATTAAAGGTGCGTCCGGCGCAGCGGTGCAGAATTTCAATCTGCTGTTCGGATATGAAGAAACAACGGCACTGATGTAATACGGTATAACGGGCAGGGTTAAAATAACAGTGCCGTTCGTTTTGTGCCGTTATAAATGTTTTCCTCCCTTGCTTAACGCGGCGGGTTCTGTATAATTTACCGACATGGAGAACACAAAGAGCGGGGAAATTCCCGATAAAGTAGGTCTTATCGCCGGCTGGGGGCGTTATCCCATCTACCTTGCCGAAGCACTGAAACAGCAGGGAACGAAGGTCTATTGCCTCGGTATCGTCAATCACGCCGACAAAAAACTGGAAACACTCTGCGACGAATATCAGCCGCTCGGTCTCGGTCGGCTCCAAACAGCGTTCCGCTTTTTCCGGCAGCACCGCTTGACCGTCGGCACAATGGCGGGCAAAATCAATAAGAAATTACTGCTCGACCCTTGGCTCATTTGGAAACAACTGCCCGACTTTTATACTGTGCGGACTTTTCTGCCGATGTTCGTCACCCGAAAAAAGGACTGCAAAGACGATACACTGCTCACTGCCGTTGTCGATGCCTTTCACAACAACGATATTAACTTACTTCCTGCAACCGATTTTATACCCGAACTGCTCGTGAAACGTCAAAAATTAACAAGAAGAGGTCCCACACAGGCGGAATGGAAAGATATCTGTTTCGGCTGGCAAATTGCGAAAGAAATCGGTCGTCTCGACATCGGACAAAGCATCTGCGTCTGCAATCAGGCGGTTATTGCCGTTGAAGCGATTGAAGGAACCGACGAATGTATCCGCCGCGCCGGCGCATTGAGTCAGGCAAAGGGATTTACCGTCGTGAAAGCCGCAAAGCCCCAGCAAGATATGCGGTTCGATGTCCCAACTTTCGGACTATTGACGCTTCAGACCATGTATGAGTCCGGCGCAAGAGCATTGGCAATAGAAGCAGATAAGACGATATTCATCGACCGGCAAGACGTGGTTGACTTCGCAGATATGTACAACATTGCGATTGTTTCAATCACCGCCGACGACTGCAAGCGGGATAGTTCACCGTTTGAAGAATTCCCGG
>WRCR01000232.1 GCA_009783865.1 Planctomycetaceae bacterium
GAGCAGACACACCGCCATAGAGACGAGAAAGAGCGGCGATTTCCAAAGCGGTTTAGGAAGGTCGGAGTCGGTCATGATTTTATTCCACTGAAGTCACGGAAGTACACGAAAGGAATTATAAATGAAAAAGTGAGAGAGTGAAAGAAGTGTCTTTTGCTAACACAGCGGACTCACTCTATTGCCCGCCAGAGAAAATCATATAGCGGCTTGAGCAATAAAAATTTGTCGATAATGAAGTCCGGCAACTTGCCGCTGTAAAGTGTCTTATCCGGTTCATAATAACCGACAACCGCAAATGTTTTGCTCTGATACCATGGGTGAATTTCCTTCCGATGTTTGCACGGCAGCGGACGTTTATATTGTTCCGCTTCGAGTTGCATTGCGCTGTTCCGGCGAATCGGTTTGATTATTTCCCAAAATTGCTGCGGCGAACTGTCGAGCAGTTGCCGGAAATTGCGCATCGTTGCCGCATTTGCCTGATACATTCCCATTCCCGCCATGTATTGGGTAGCCGTTATCTCGAAAAAGAAGACCGGCGTTTCCGTCCAGCATTCGGCATTGCGCTTGAACGCAATCCACACATTCGGACGATACGGCGTTTTGTTATGCGAAAACCTCGTATCCCGATAAATCCGCGAAACTGTCCGCCGCGTATCGGTTATTATCAATGGGTCGAGTTCCTGCACCATCGGCGCAAGTTCAAGCGCAAGTTGTTTGAAAGGTTCAGCAACGAATTGAACGTACTCCTTTTTATGTTCCGTGAACCATTCCCGATTATTGTTTTTGTCCAACTGCCGAAAGAAATCCAAGGTATTCGGCGTAAAACCGGCAAAACGGGTTTTTGAAGATTCGTGTTTAATTTTTTCCGGCATTTTTTTATGGTTGTGTTAAATATAGAATTGCATCAGGACGGAAAAGAATATAAAATGATTATAGTTTAATTACTTTGCTAGAGCAACACAGAGGTATCCGATGCGTTTAATCGTTTTATCATTATCGTTTTTACTGTTCACTACTGCTGCGTTTGCCGCACCGCTTGCTGTGTCGATAGATAAGCAGGAGCAAATCGAACAATACTTATTAAATGCGGTACCGAACGCAGAAAATTTCGTCAAGCGGCTGGTTAAAGACGGCGAAGCAAAACCGTGGGATAATCTCGGTGTCCGTTCACTCATTGAAAACAGTACCATCATCGTTTTCGCTAATTTTTGTTTGCCGGAAGACAAACGCCCGAACCTCCGGCAGATTCTTCCGCTTCTTCAACTTGCCGAAGAGATGCAGGATAAGAATCCCGAAAGCAGAACCTTCGGTAATTTCCGCTGGTATTGGAGAACGCCGGAAGTCACCGACCGGAACGCCGTTGAATTCGTTTCCAATCTGACGATACCGATTTGGCTTGAATGTAAAGAACTGCTTCCGCCGGAAATTAAAACCGTTTTGGAACGGTTGATGCAGCGCAGTGTTGACGGCTGTATAAATCACAACGTCCGTCCTGATTACACGAACATTGCACTGTACAACACCGTTCATTTAATTTTGCTGGGACAAATCTTTGACCGCCCCGATGCAATAAAAGAAGGCGAAAAACGGCTGCAAGCACTGCTCTTTCATTTTTGGGACCACGGAATTTTTGAATACAACAGTCCGACTTATTACACCGTTGATTTAAGCGCGCTGCAACTCGGTAACAGATACGTGAAAAGCGAATCAACTCGTCAGGCACTTCAAACGCTGCTCGAATTGTTTTACACCGACCTTACCTTGACTTGGTACACGCCTTCGCAGCGTCTCGGAGGACCGCAAAGCAGAACGTACAATTATCTTTACGGAACGGGCGGTATTTCACTTTACGCCGGCAGTATCGGACTATGTCCGCTCAATCCGAAAGAAACCGGTATTGAACGTCTGAACGTTATCCTGGGGAATTACAAGCCGAAAGCAAACATTGCGAAATTAAACAACACCTATCCGCGTTTGATAAACCAACGCTGGGGCGGCAATTACAGCCAATGGTTCACCTTGTACGTTTTGAAGGATATTGCGCTGGGAACTTCCGGCGCGGCATATCGGGGGGCAAGACAGCACATGCCGCTCACCGTTGACTTAGCGGACTTTGAAACGATTCCCGCAGAGTTGCAAACACAACTGCTGCCGCGAAATTATTTTATCGCCGACGGTCGCGAAGACCCTTACGGCAATAAAAAATATCCGACTTCTACCGCCGGTCATCAAAAAGCACTGCACATGGAAGCGTTCTGGCTCGGTGCGCAGCGGACGGTTGACGCACTCGGACTTTCGATTCACACGCCGGAAACATTGAACGACCCCGTTTTAACAAACGTGCAGTCGCACTTTGTTCTTCGGAAACCGGATGCCGTTTTTATCAACGGAAAGAAAACGGACATCACTTCAACGCCGGTGCTGCTTGAAAACAATGCTGCCGTTTTGAAATACGGACAGCGGGCAATCGGGATTCGTGTTCCTTGGACGCGGGACAAAGACGGGCAATCGCCGTCTGCATACTTCGTTGATGACGGCAATACATTCGGCGTGATTCGTTTGACCGTTGACCATTGGGGACACTTTGATATGCAAGACCGTCCGCCGGTTTCATACGACGGATTGAAAGCACCTACCGGTGCAGCAATTTGGGTGCGTATCGGTTCGCAACACGAAACGGAACGGCAATTCACGGACTTCTGTGTCAAGTTCGCTTCAGCGAAAATCGAGGAATTGAACGTAAACGGTGCGAACGTTTCCATTCGGGTGGAAGGCGTGGACGGAAGCGTTGCCGTGAAAGGGACAGGGCTTGACAACACCGGCAATCAAAAAGGGAAAGTCGGTTCTTTCACTGTTAGTGTAGAACCGGAGATAATGGAAAACGGTATTCTCGAAGTCAACGGGATAGAAATCGGCAGACCGCTGCTTGAACTGATACCGAAAATTGCTGTATACTCTGCTGGAACGCAGGTGCACGAACCCGTTAAAATTGATGCCGAAGGTACATATTGGGAAGCGGAAGACGGCGTTTCGTTTTCCGATGATTTGGTTTTGAAAGACGAAAATGCTTCCGGCGGTAAAGCAGTTATTATCAACTCCGAATATCGTTGGGATTTGGATATTGCGGAAGACGGCGAATACTATCTTTGGGCGAGAGTGTTTGCATTTGACCCGGAAAGCGATTCATTTTTTGTTTCTATTGCGGAGAAGCGGGAAAATTCCCGGCGTTCAGTGGGGCAGGAATTGGGCGACTGGCACATCGGTTCAGGGAAGGATTGGCGTTGGGTTTCTTTCAAAATCGGTCCCAGTGCGAAAGCTGCTTTGCCGCTGCATTTGCAGAAAGGACAATGGCAGTTGTTTTTGCGTCCTCGTGAAATAAACGGACGTGTTGATAAATTGTTTTTGACTAAAGACCCGAAAGCAAAGCCGGAGTGATGTTATATTTAGCCGGTACTCCGGCGGGAACCCGCAAGTTTCGGCGGAGTACCGCCTACACTTGCGGCTCTGTTCCCGCTACTCACCTCTCGCTGCTCAAAGCAGCACTTGCCGGTTCCTGAAATCTTTCCGGCAAACTGCGCGACCGAACCTCTTCAAACGTAACAACCGGACGATACAGCGGATGTCCTTCAAACCTCGCATGCAGCCGACCGAAATACGAAGGATGATATTGACAATTCACGTCAAGCCAATTCGTCAACATAAGTTTCTCCGCCGACGAAAGTTTCAAGTCCGCATGGTCACTGCGAAGTTTCGCAGCATAACGATTGACAGCAGGAACATCAAGCGTTGTCTTGTCCCAGCCGAATATCATTGCCGCAAGCGGACTCGACAAGGCACCTGAATGATACGGCGGAATGTACTCAATGCCGTTCATTGCAGCATCTTCGTCCCGATACCTGCGGTTGCCGAGTAATTGCCCTTCTGCTTTCGACAAAGCAATCAGCGAGTTATACGAAACACTGTAAGTTGCTGCCGCTTCACCTCGAAGGTCAAGTTTGCCTTCCGTTTTCTGTCCGCCGTGACATTCAACGCAATGCCGGTCAAGAATCGGTTGAATCTGCCGGTTATAATCGAACACAATTTGTGCTTGTTCTTGTGTCATCTGCGGAGCAGGAATTGACGCAGCCCGCAGCAGCCCTTTCGGCACAGCAGCGTTGTTCTGCGATGCCATCATATCCGGCGTTTCGTGGCAGCCGATGCAACTGCGCGTCTCACCGGGACGATAATTCACGTAAGTCCGTTCCGTTTGAATCGCACAGTAATTCTCGTCAAGTGCCTGAAAGTAAATCGCTCTATCCGCTGGTACAAGAAAATGCGCACTGCCGTCTTTTTCGACTGGTACAATACCGTGCTGAATCTTCACACTCAACAAGCCGTTGCCTATTGCACTATGAGCGTGAGTAGTCCCGGCATGGTCATCGCCGTAATTCTTTCTGGCTGACCAAGAACGCGGAACCTGTTCGATAACACGAATGTATTTCACTTCGCCGCGTTTGACACCGTCCATTCCGGTGTAAATATCCGTTACAACACAGCGGGCAAGACCCTGCGCTGCTAACTCGGCATCGACTGCTGCCGGCGGCTGCGGCTGCGGTTTCGTCCGTGCAGCAAGCGGAAAAGGATGCCAAAGCGAAACACTGCTGTCTTTCAATAGCGGGGTCTCTTTGCCGTTTTCGTCAAGCAGCGCAAGTTCATAACCGGCGGGTTCATTCCATTCCAGTCCTTTCGGCTTGTATGAAACGAGAAATTCCGAAGCGGAAAGCGGATACGGATTGCGGAATAACCGACCCGGCTTGCCCGTCATATCATGAATCCACTTTCCGTCTTCACCCTTGAAATGAAAACCGTTGTGATGAAAAGTTGCAACATCATCGGTAATGTACTTCATTGCGTCAATACTTCGGATGTTTTTCGCAGTATCGACCAGTATAATAGTTCCAAGCGAGTTGTTAGGACAGCAGTGCGACGCTCCGAGCATTACGATTTTATTCGGCTCATTGGGAACAGCACGCGCCTGTATCATTGTTTCGGGAAACGAAATCGAGTTGCCGTACACTTCGGCTGACGCTGTGCCGTCGGCGTTCATACTCCAAAGCGATTTAGCGTTGCCCGCAGATTTGTCAACGTATTCCCAGCGATGATACAAGATACGTCCATCGGAAAGTATAGTCGGTGTTGCCTCACTGAGTGGGCTGTATGACAAAGCCGTCATCTCACTGCCGTCTGCATTCATTCGATACAGATTTTTGACCGTGAATGAATCGCTGGAGTCGCAGAGAACGCTGAATTGACAACGGGTTGTTATGAAAGCAATACCGCCGTCAGGAAGATAACAGGGGTCCATATCATCGGTTCCATGATGATAACCGCGGCGGTATTTCTTGACAAGTTCCGCTTCGTCTTCTTGCGGAAAGGTTAACTGCCGCAGTCCGCTGCCGTCAACATTGACTTCGTAAATCCGATAACCGTCATCGGGACCTTTCTTGAAGTCGAAGACGATTTTCTTACCGTCAAAGGACAAGTCGAACCAGTTGACGACACCGGTTTTCGTCAATTCCGGTGCGATTTCGCGGACGCTGCCGGTTTTCAAGTTCACGGCGCAAAGTCCGCCGCCGGGCATCCAGCGGCTGTTGAGATATTCCGTATAAACGTGATTGCCGTTGAAGGTCAATCGGCGGATGAAGAGCAGTTCTTCGATTCCTTTGTCGAGCAGTTGTTTGGCGGCATCGGCGTTGAGTTGAAACTTCGTTTCGGCAGCAGACGGCACTACCGGCACCGGCGGTGCAGGCGGATTAGGACGGTAGTTCTTCGTGTACTCTTCAATGGTAGGAAACGGTACCGGCGCATTGCGGATTTGAAAGACGACGGTGCCGCGACCGGAGACAGTATCGAGACCAACTTTCGTTTCAAATCGAGTGTATTTTCCGTCAAGTTTGAATTGCAGTATTGATGGAGCATGCGCCCAGAAGCCGAAACGGATTGCTTCACCGGCGATAGACAGCGGATTGTCTCGATGATTTTTATCGATGAGCAGAGTTCCCCAACCGGTTTTGGCAGTGATAGGTTTGAGTGTTGTGAGCCGCACAGCGTTTCCTTCGGCATCGTAGAGAGTGGGTTCGCCCCAGATTGCTTGGTCACTGTCGTATGAATCGCCGCCGTAAGTCGCGATTAGATAAAGGTCGGCAACACCGCTGACATCAACTTTCAATGTGAGCGGTTTGTCGTTTGCCTTGACCAGTTTTGTGTCAACCGGTTCAAAAGCGGAAACGGTACCGTGAAACAGTACGAAACAGATACAGCAAATAATTGCGGAAAATAAACGTCTCATAGTTTTCTCCTTTGATGGTGAATTGTAGCCAGAATTGCCGCTCAAATCAAGAGTTGCGAAGTGTTGACAAACCGATTGAATCTTCCCCGGAAAGCGGCAGAACCACCTAACATCAAGCCCTAAATTAAAAAATTTTATCGACGTAACTGCTTGAAAACAAAACACTTCTGTAAATTGTATCATTTTGCACATGGTGACTACCTATTTTAACGTTATTTTACCTATCTTGACAATTAGTGGTGAGCAGGGAGTGGTTAGCGGTGAGTGGCGGAA
>WRCR01000233.1 GCA_009783865.1 Planctomycetaceae bacterium
ATAACGCAATATAAAAATTCCGTCTCTGTTCACAACATCAATCCGCCATCCACCGTTATTGATGCGCCGGTAATGTACCTTGCCTCTTCCGAAAGCAGGAACCGAACAATAGGAGCGACATCTTCCGGCTTGCCTATCCAGCGGGCTGGAATCAATTCGACAACCCGCTTTTCGTAAGCGGGGTCGGAAAGAACACCTTTGTTCAAATCCGTCCGAATCGCACCGGGAATGACCGTATTGACCGTAATCCCGAAGCGGCTAAACTCGAAAGCGTGTTCACGGGTCATCATCTCCATGCCGGCTTTGCTGATGCTGTACGGACTGCGATTGCCCGTCGGACGCAACTCATGAACGGAAGAGATATTAACGATGCGTCCCCAGCCCTTTTCCTTCATCGCTTTCAGCACTCTTTTGGAACAAAAAAATGCGCCCTTAAGATTCGTGTCAAGCATTCGGTCGAACACGTCTTCGGGATAGTCAGTCGAAGGCATTCGTATTTCCAACCCGGCATTATTGATGAGAATATCGACATTCCCATGCGTTTTTTCGATGCTGTCGAACATTCGTTCTATGTCGGCGACTTGCGAAACATCCGCTTGAATCGGAAAAGCGATTCCGCCTGCTTCGGTAATCGTCCGGCAGACATCCTCGGCAGCGGTTTGTCCCTGCCGATAGTTGACAATAACCGATGCGCCGCAGCGTGCGAGTTCGATGGCAATCGCAGCACCGATTCCTCGACTGCCGCCCGTGACTAAAGTAATTTTTCCGTTGAGCATGTTATCCTCCGTTAACGAGTTGTTGCGTCTATCAAACCTTTCCAATATCCGAGAGCGAAAAGGTGTCCGAGGATTTCGTAACCAGTTGCTTCGCCTTCGCCGTACATACTTGGAGCATGGTCGGTTCGTATCGGACCGGCGAATCCAACTTCCCGATAGACACGGAGCAGTTCTGCCATGTCGTGCGGTCCGTTATCGTGGAAGGTCTCGGCAAATGCCGCTGCCGTTCCTTTGATGTCACGAAAATGAACGAAGCCGATTCGGTCTTTCCATTCACGTATTAGCTGCGGTACATCTTCGCTCATCGCCAGATAATTTGCCTGACAGAAGGTCAATCCGTGCGACGGACTGTCCGACAACGCGAGTGCTTGCCGGATACCATCAGCGTTATGAAAAATTCTGCCGTATCCTTTGAGAGACGGAATCGGCGGGTCGTCAGGATGAAGTCCCAACCGCACACCGGCTTCCTCTGCAACGGGCAGAATCTGTTCGATAAAATAGCGGTAATTATTCCAAACGGCTTCACTGCTGATGATGCAATGTTCGTCTTCGCACCGCAGAGCGTCGTCGAGTTCAAAGGCACTTGACAATGCCTCACCGCGTTCCGAGACGGTGCGGTTGCGAAACCAGCCGATGCCGACCATAAAATTATAACAGAGAAACGGAATGTCCAATTCTCCCATGTTGCGGAGCATTTGCTTGTACGATTCGATGTCTTCATCACGTCCATCGAGTCCGAGTTTGATTCGGTTCATATCAAAGGGGTCGCCTTCGAGTCCGAAGAGTTCGAATCCGGCATCGTTGAAACGGCGTTTGGCTTCGGCGAGAACATCGATGTTCGACGGCGGTTCAAGTCCGGTTAATTCCGGTGCCGGTTTGAAAACGGCGCATTCTACTCCCGCCTGCCGCGCTAAAGTCCAGCGGCTGTCAGGTGCGAATGGAAGAAACATACAAAGTTTCATAAACGTTTTTCGCAATTCTACGATTGCGGCTCTGTTGTTTCGACGTGATAATCCTTAAGGAACGTTGTTTTTAATCCTATAAAAATGGACACGGACGACAGGAAATAGACGCACGATAACGCCGCAATTCCTTGTGCGAGTCCGAAGTGGTCTTTGACCCAGCCCAGCGCAACAGGCGATACCGCACCAATGGTAAATGCGAAGGCGAGCATCAAGCCGGTTGCAGTTGAACGGTATTTCGGTTCAATGACATCGAAAAGGGCAACGAAAAGGTTCGAGTCATACATGCCGCGAAAAATGCCGAAGAGGCACAGAGCCAAATAAACGTGCCAAAGGTTGCCGCAATATCCCATCAAGAAAATAAACGGCGATGCTAATAACATTCCTAAACATTCGACTTCCATCCGAACTGTTTTGCGCTTTCGGGCAAAATAATCGGAAAGTGCTGCCGCCGCCAAAACACCGAAATAAGCGCAGATATGATGATAAGCCATAGCGTCCCAACTAGCCCGCGTCAAAGATAAGTTGAAAGTTTCGTGTAAATACGTCGGCATCCAAGTCAGGAATCCGACGTTGACGAAAACGTGTCCGCCGAATGCCAGCGATAAAAAATATAAGGTCGGTTTGCCAAGCGTTTTTCGCAGTGATTCCCGCAATGGGATAACCGATGTTTCCGCCGGTGCGGTTTCAATGGTCTGGGCATCGGTGCGGTCGTTGCGCAAACGAAGCAAGACGACGAAAGCCCAGAGAATTCCGACTGAACCGAAGAAGTAAAACGATGACCGCCAGCCGTATCTTTCGCCTATCCATGCTGCTAATACACCGCCGAAAATGATACCGGTGTAGACGGAGGTTTGATGAATCGCCATCGCCGTTGCGCGGGTACGATGATGATACTGACCTATCATCGAATTGGCACTCGGATAGTAAAATGCTTCGCCGATGCCTGTCGTGATAGAACGAAAGAGGGCAAGCATAAGCAGTCCGGTTGCAAAGCCGGTCAACAGGGTTCCGCAACTGAACACAAGCAAACTGCCGAAGACGATGGAACGCCGCTTAAATATATCGCCGGAAAATCCCGCTATGGGAACGAACAAACCATAACAAGCGGTAAAGAGTGTTGCAATGAAACCAAGTTGGACGTTGGAGAGTCCCATGTCGTCCTTAATCAGCGGCAGGACGGCACTAAAAATCTGTCTATCTCCTTGGTTCAGGAAGTAAGCGAACCAAAGGAGTATCAACAGTTCCCATTTGTACGATTTAGGAATGGGCGATGTAATATGTTCGTTTTTCATAGCAGCATAGTCAAGAGTAAAATGAGTATAAGTGTATTTAATTGTACGGTAAGGTTCCATGAAAGGCAATGGAAAAAATGCTATAATATATTACACATATTTGGTAAAATATGATAGGTAGTGATGTTCGATTCCGCCCCTTTGAAATTTTCACGGGTATTACATAAAACAGAAAAACGTGATAGAATTCACGTACAATTAAAAATACCCGTCCGGTAGGGGAGTGGTGCAGCGATTGGTATGGTGATTATTTGGCAGCCCGTGATGTCAATCACCGGACTGAACCGGTTGGTGCTAACACCGGCTCGAGCCGCGTGTATCGCGGCGGCAGTTGGAGCAACATTGCGGAGTATTGCCGGTCGGCGGTTCGGGGCAACTACACGCCGGGGAATCGGCTCAACAATTTGGGTTTCCGACTCTCCATAGTTAGCGACTAGCGTTTGCTATAACTGTTCGATGTCCTCTTCGGATAGACCGGTCATAGCGGCGATGTATTCTACGGTACCGCTGTGCTGTTTCATATTATAGGCGATTTCAATGGAACGCTCCCTTCGGTTTTTCCTTCTTCTTTTCCTTCTCTCCTCGCAACAGCCATATAGTGGTTGTGCATGACAGTCCAATCACGATGACGGCGTTCCATATCCCGACTTATCGGGTCGGCAACATACTGATTGAACTTTTTCGCGATCATCTCGTACTATAATTGTTCAATTTCCTCAACGGCCATGTTGATAATTTCAGCAATCTCGGCGACAGAATACCCCTTAGATTTCATATTTCGGGCAGTTTCGATTTTCCCTTCGATTTTCCCTTCGATTTTCCCTTCTTCTTTTCCTTCTCTCCTCGCAACAGCCATATAGTGGTTGTGCATGATAGTCCAATCACGATGACGGCGTTCCATATCCCGACTTATCGGGTCGGCAACATACTGATTAAACTGCGTCACCGCATCCTGAATGACCGGCTGCTGGAACGCCTCCCTAATTATCGGCTGTTCTTCATATAGTCGTTTCATCGTCTCCTCGCTTTCCTTACCAAACAATAGAAAACAAATCCAATATGCTAATTTCGGGTATACACTGTTTAATTTTTCTAAATCACCCTTCAATACCGGATATAGCCGTAATAAGTGAACCCGAAAATGTTCGCTCAATACTACTTCCGGTTCATCCTTTTCACGGGCGGTAAATACCAAGTGCAGTTTCTCTGACTTCGGAAATATCGAAAACTCCGTTATCGCGATTCCATATACCGGTCGTAATTCGTTATATTTACTGCCTCTAACTGCTTGACCGGAGTAGGTTTTCGCCCAGCCGAACAGCAGCCGGTCATTGAATGCCGTGTGCGGATAAGTTTGGATTTCAATAGTGTAAATCTGCCCCAAATTATCTTGGACACGTACATCGAGAACAATCTGTTTTTCAATAGAGGAGTCCAGCAAACTGATGGGATTCAGCACAGTTGCCGTAATAATCGGGGTTATATTGCTGCCGTCGGTCAAGAAGGCGTTAATCAAATTGACCAGTATAGGTTCGTTATTCGGATTTGACAGAAAGACACCGATAAACAAGTCGGAAGTCGGCTTGATGTCGAACTCTTCAAACTTTTCAAATGCGGTTTCATTTATTTTGAGGTCGCGTTTTCTTTTTATCATAACGGAGTATTCTACCACTTCCGGCGGGAAATGGAATACGGGCGGATACAAAAAATTGAAAGTCCCTGTTCTCGCTTCTGCAGAAGATTTTTTCCAAGAGGTGTAAAAGTTCAAACTGCGGTGCCAATCGTGCCGTAGACGGTCTCCTGCGCGGTTTTTTACTGGTGCATGTTATTTTCGGTCGCTGCTGTTCGGTAAAAGAGTACAATTTGTAGTAGGGGGTAATACTCGCCGTTTTTGCAGTAGGCGGTTCTCGTCACTCGCTGCTCAACGCGGATTGTTGATAGATACAAAAAAAGAAATATAATATACGGCACACTGACTATAACATATTACATACTTGCGTTTGCCGATGGTGCTTCACGTCAATAAACTTAAACGGGTGGCGGTTTTGATAGAATCGACCCGCGGCTATTCCCGGGAATTGATTCGCGGCGTTGCCCAGTTCAATCGGGAACAAAGCCGCTGGCGAATTGAATATACGCCGGGAAGTATTCGTGACCTGCCGTCGCAATGGCTCAAAGAATGGAACGGCGACGGAATCCTGGCACGCATTGAGACAAAACCGATGCTCAACGCCTTGCTGCGCAAAAAGGTTCCGGTTATCGACCTGCGGCGGTCGTTTTCGCATCCTGATATTCCCAGCATAGGTCCCGATGACCGCTGTGTTATTCAAATGCTGTTTGAACATTTTCGCCGCGCGGGCTTCACTCGTTTTGCATTCGTCAGCACCGTCCGCAATTATCATGCGGCGATGGACCTTCGGCGCGACACCTGCCGGGAATTGGTTCATGCAAATAAACTGACATTTTCCGACATAGAGATTGAGCCGCCGGATTCAGGCGGAGACAAAGTCCGAATGATGAAAAAACTGTCGGGTTGGCTTAAACGGCTGGCGTATCGGACAGCGGTAATTGCCTGTACTGACGACTTTGCTCTTCAAGTGCTGAATGGGTGTCGTCTGATTGAGCGCAATGTTCCGAATGATATTGCCGTCGCCGGCATTGGAAACGATGATTGTCTCTGCGAATTGGCACTTCCGACGTTGACGAGTGTTGACCTCGCCCCGAAAAAGATAGGATATAATGCAGCCGAACTGCTGCAAAAAATGATGGATGAGAATTATGTACCGCCGAAGACCATTCTTTTTCAGCCGAGTATGATTGTTTCCCGAATGTCGACGGACACGATTGCAACGGAAGATGTTGTGGTGAGCGAAGCACTTCGGTTCATACACGTCAATGTCTGCGGCGGGGTTCAGGTCAAGGACGTATTGCGGCATGTTCATCTTTCCAGGGTCGCTTTGGAAAACCGTTTCAAAAAGGCGATTGGACATACCATATTTCAGGAGATTCTTGATGTGCGGCTGCGCAAAGTCCGTGAACTGCTGACGACGACGGACCTTCCGTTCAAGACCGTTGCTTTCCAAACCGGATTTGATTATCCTGAGTATCTGATGCGTCTTTTTCGGGAAAAATACGGACAGACCATGAAAGTATTTCGGAAAAATCATGGGATGAAATGAGGTTCGGTGTTCTTATTCAGAAGATTTTGGTATTGTTCTCTTTCCGTTACAATGAATTTTTGATTATAAAACGAGTCCATTGCATGTTTTACGATTATTTGTAGAATGTATTGTTATATTTCATTGTTGAAGTCCTCGTAGCTCAGGGGATAGAGCGGCGGTTTCCTAAACCGCAGGTCGTTGGTTCGAATCCAATCGAGGATACTCTAACTGTCGAAACCGCAAGGACTTACGACATCTGAAAACTCGGCGAAAGATGTTAAACATCTTCTGTAGGACGAAATTTTGCCGAACATTCTTACCAATTTTTCAGTGTTCTTCATAGCAAACATCTTTGCGGCGGTCTGGGAGTACGACACTTTTG
>WRCR01000234.1 GCA_009783865.1 Planctomycetaceae bacterium
CAGCAAAAGAAGCACCGAAAGATGTTGTTCTCGATGCTATGTCCGGTGCATCAAGAACGCATACTAACTGGGCGAAGTTTGCCGACCTGAAAAAGAAAATGACAACGGCAACTATCGGCGGCATCGAATTCAGCCGAATGATGATGGGCGGCAACCTCATCGGCGGCTGGGCGCACGCTCGTGATTTAATGTACGTCTCCGATTTAGTGAAAGCATATCACACCCGCGATAAAATCATTGCGACTTTCAAAATGGGAGAAGCATGCGGCATCAATGTCTATATGGGACATCATTCCCACATCGGTATTATGACCGACTATTGGGAAAAAGCAGATGGTACAATGCAATTCATCGCAGACTGCTCCACGATTGACGGGGCGTTGAACTGCGTAGAAAAGGGTGCCGCCGCCGTTTATCTTCAAGGCGAAATGGGAGACCGCTATGTCCGCGAAGAAAAGTTTGACGAAATAGCCGTCTTCATTGAAAGATTGAAAAAAGAGGAATTGCCGGTCGGATTGGGCGCGCACCGCATTGAAACCATCAAAGCGTGTGTTGAAAAGGGATTCAAACCGGACTTCTGGATGAAGACAATTCACCACGGCAATTACTGGTCGCGGCATGCCGATAAACCGGAGCGGGACAATGTGTACGACCGCCAGCCGGAAGAGACCATTGCCTTTATGAAGACGTTAAAACAGCCGTGGATTGGCTTCAAAACAATGGCAGCCGGTGCAATTAAACCGCAGGACGGTTTTCGCTTTGCGTTTGAATCCGGTGCGGATTTCATTTGCGTCGGAATGTATGATTTTCAGGTCGTCGATGATGTCAATATCTGCATGAACATACTGGATTCCAGCATCAAGCGGGAACGCCCGTGGTGTTTTACGTAAAACAGCCGGAGTACCGGATAGACCGTTTTTAGATTTGGCGTGACAAATTCCCGTCACCCCCGCGAAGGCGGGGGTCTAGAGAATGGACATAAACCCTTATACGTCTAGATTCCCGCCTTCGCGGGAATGACGAAAGCGAATTCCAGCAGTCCACACCAATTCCCAATATACTCTAAATGTATAAATAAATTTATGTCCCCTTTTACAATTTCCGTTTCCTGCGCAAAGAGAACCGATGAAGTCCAACTCGGTGTCAACTCCGGTAAAACGAGGGTTTGTTTCGGCAACTGGAAGTACGATATTTTGCTCAACGGCGTAAAATTACTGCCGGACGGCAACTGGGAAGAGACCTGTTCGAATCAGGATAACGATTGCGATTATCTCGAAATAGAATTACCGTTGACGGAGAATTGTACTCTGCAACGGTTTTTTCTTCTCGACCACAAAGATAAACTTTTTCTCTGCGGCGATACTGTGATGCGGGAGGACGAATTGAACAAACCTTGTTCGCTGGAGTATGAAACAGCGTTGCCGCTGTCGGAAAATTTGCAGATGTTGAAACGCAGTAAATCCGGTGCCTTGCTTTTCGGGAATCAAAAGGAAAAGCAGGTTTGCCGGCTGTTTCCGTTTTTTTCACAAACGGATGCCCGTGTTTCTGACGAACATCACTTCAAAGCGGTGCAGAATGGTAGTGCTTTGTTTGCGGCGTTTTGCATTGATTTGCATCCGCAGCGGTTCGGTACGGATTGTAATTGGAAACCGTTGACGGTGGGTGAAGAGCGGCAGAAGGTTTCGCCGGATGGAGCGGCGGCGTTCCATTTTCAATTGGGCAAGCAGGATTTTCTGTTGTATCGTTCGATGAGTGCGCCGGCGAATCGGACGTTTTTCGGTCATAATTTGATAGATGATTTTTGTTTTGCAAGATTTGACGCAAAGAAGGGAGTCGAGGGATTGGTCGAGGTGCAGGCAGAGGATTGAGTTTTTTTCGGGGCTTGCCGAAACCGGTTTTTCTGTTAGAATTACTGCTTGTAGTTATTTTTGCCCGCGTAGCTCAATTGGCAGAGCGCAGCATTCGTAATGCTGAGGTTGTGGGTTCAACTCCCACCGAGGGCTTTGACGTAAAGTCAATAATAGCAACATCTTCGTACCTTTATTTCGTACAATTACCCCGTAAAATACGCATAAATCGCAATGATAATCGCAACGAGACCAAAGGTCAACACAACATCAAGCGCAGTCCAACTCTCATGCGTTTCCTTGCGTTGCTCTTCTGTTGACGTTCCGTAAGTCAAACCGACAATTTGCTCCTCACGCGGCTTCGGTGTCAGCAAACTGACGACAACAATGAAAAACGAAGAAATCGCCGCAAGGTAAATCGCAATGAACGTAAAACTCGTCGTCGCAAATTGATGTACGATACCCCCTTGTACAAAAAATGCAGGCCAACAACCGGTGATGTTCAGTATTTCCAACCCAAGCCGCAGCATACCGAGAATGAAGCCGACTATCAACCCCGTCATGCAGCCGTAGGCGTTGACCCGTTTGGAAAAAATGCCGATGAAAAACACCATTGCAATCGGCGGCGCAATGTACGACTGCACACTTTGCAGATATTCGTACAGCGTACCGGGAATGAATTGTATCACCGGTATCCACGCCAAACCGAGGAACACCATCACGGCAGTTGCGATGCGACCGACCCAAACGAGTTGCGTTTCCGAAGCGGTCGGATGAATTTTCGTGTAAATATCCATCGTGAAGAGTGCCGAACAGGAATTGAACACCGAAGCGAGCGAACTCATCAGCGCGGCAAGCAAGGCACCGATGACAATGCCTTTCAAACCGATGGGCAGCACCTCTTTGACGAGAATCGGAAACGCCTGATTCGGGTCATGCAGGACTTCCGGTCCGAGTTTCCCCTGAACGGCAAGAGCGTAAGCAATCATTCCCGGTACGATAAAGAGAAAAATCGGTGTCAGTTTCAGATAGGCTCCGAAGATCGTTCCCCGTCGTGCTTCCCGCTGGTTCTTCGCCGCTAGGGTTCGCTGGACGATGTATTGGTCAGTACACCAGTACCAGAAGCCGACTATCGGCGCGCCGAACAGCAGCCCAAACCACGGAAACTGCGGGTCGCTGTTCGGCTTCCAAAGATTGAAATGGTCGGTCTTGACGCGGCGTTCCTCGGGTGGATTAGCCGGTACAAGCCCGCGATATGCCTGATAATAATCATCAGAGTTGACTGAATATGTTTGAACCGATGCAAAAACCTCTGGCGTACAACGCTCTTGGAGGTTTTCCTTCTTGATTTCTTCTTCGGTCAGACTTTCAGTGACGGTGTAAAGTTTGTCGCTGTTGATTGTCTTGGGTCTTTTTATGTAAATATCTTTTCCGTCTTTGTCTTTCAAGAACATCGACCCATCCGGCTCACCGCCGAGAAAAATGTCAGACCCATTGACGATTCTGTAAGCAACTATCTTATCCGTTCCTTGCACGGTTTCCTTGAGCGAGTTCCAACCGCCGACCTGATACAAGCCGATGAAGAGAACGCAGGCGGTGCCGAGCAGAAGAACGCCGGTTTGCATAAGTTCGGTGTACAGCACGGCACGGAGTCCGCCAAGAATCGTGTAGAGTCCCGTAACGACGACCATGACAACGGCACCGAGCCAGAAATTGTCCATCCACGGCACCAGCGGCACCGGAAACAACGCCTTGAACACGATACCGCCAGCGAAGAGCGCAACAGAAATTTTCGTGAACACGTAAGCAATCAAACTGACGACGGAGAGAAACCAGCGTGCCGCCGGAGAATAACGGCGTTCGAGGAACTCCGGCATAGTATAAACACCGCTTCGCATATAAAACGGTACGAAAACCCAGCCGAGAACGAGCAGAATCCATGCGTGCAGTTCGAAATGCGCCATTGCCATGCCGTTGGATGCAGCGGTGCCTGCGAGTCCTACGAGATGTTCCGAACCGATGTTTGATGCAAAGAGCGACGACCCGATGATGAGCCAACCGGCGTGTCTGCCCGCTAGGAAGTAATCCTTCGAGGATTTGTTTTGTTGCCGAATCACCCACCAAGCGATGCCTAGCAGGACGGCAAAGTATGCCGTCAGAGTCGCCCAGTCCACGAAACCGAGAGTGTTGTTCATGATTGTGAATGTGTAAGGTAGGAACCGGTATTAAGAGGTTTTTTGTTTGTTTTTTCTCTTTAATTTACGGCGTTTCGCAAGGTCATTCCGTCTTTGCTCCCCGCGTTCACGGGATTGCCGCAAATAGGCGAGCCATTCTTCGGTTGTCAGGTCCTTGATTTCCTGATAAATTTGAAACTGAGTTTCTTGCTTCCATTTAAGGACATCGAAATCGGGAATGATCTCCGGAGGCCAAATCATGTCATGTGTTTTCATTGATAACCTCATAAGGAGTTCGGATTTCGAGGGGTTGATATGCGAAACACCAAACGAAATTATAATACTGCCCTGACTGACTTGCAATGGGTGTCTCTCATCTATTCCTAATCCAAGTTTCCTGAGGACCGCTTGGTTCTTGCACCGGCGGAACCGGCGGTTGAACCGGTGTTTCAAGCAACGGCGGAGGAGGCGGAGGCGGAAATGCCGGCTCCTTCTTCGGGGCAGTCCGGCGTTTGTAATCCTCAAACTTGCGGACAGGCGATGCCGGAAGATAAACCACCATCCGCTGCTGTATCGGCGCAGGCAACTCCAATTGCCGAAGCATCTCGTCAATGCTGCCCGACTGACTGCCTTGCTGTCTCCGCACTTTAGCGGCATTAGCCAGCGAAACACTTCGCAAGTCCGCCTCTATCGCAACCGGCAAACCGTTCCGCTGCAAGGATTCCCACGAATCACTCCACGATGTACCGTCAAAATACCGAAAGCGGCAATCAATAATTTCCGGTGCGGACAAGCGGCTTCCTTCGGGACCCGGCGCATTCAAGTCCGGCGTTTCAAAGTCGATTTCCCGCCGCGTCAGTCCCTCGGTATTATTAAAAACATAGAACACCGTTTTCAACTCTGCCGCTTTTGGCTGTGAAGGTGAAACCGTTCCGAACTGGGCAACCCGCTGTTCCGGTTCAAGTTGCGCAAACGGATTGATTTCGATAACATCAATCCGCAGTGTCTGCGCATTACCGCTCAAACCGAATCGGCGGATGTCGTCATCGCCGCCGCTGCCCTTGAACGGATGTATTGGGTCTTGAATCGCCGCCCGCAAATCGTCTTCGAGTAGTTGCGCCAAAGAACGGACAAGTTGTGACCGCTCCGCAAGTTGACTTCCCCGCGTTTGAGAACGGGTAAAAAGAGCGATGACATTCCAGAGAATACTCAACAGAATGACAAAAAGTCCCAGCGCAACCATTACTTCCATCAAAGTGAAGGAGGAATGTTTACTTGTATTTCTAACTCTGTTAAGTTTCGTCATGGTATCCGTGCCTGATAATTTCGTTTTCGATTAAGTCCGTCCGCAGATTGACCGCACTGTTTGTCGATAAGAACGCAACTTTTTCCCAATCGATTTCCGTGTAAAACAGATTCGTCAATGTTTCTTTTTCTTTGTAAAACACAACGCCGTATCCTCTGCGGTGAGGTAATTCCTCAAAACTATGATACGCTTTCATTCCCGAAAAGCAAGTTGACGGCAGATATACATCGCACTTGTCCAGCATTTTCTTATTGCGGGTGCTTGCCGGTGTTCCGCCGTCGGACAAGGAATATACCCGCGCAATCGTCCGGCAGGTTTTCTTCGGTTCTATCGTAATTTTGTCAAGGTTCACTTTCGTCCATACTTGAAAAATCGTTGCGACATCGACCGGTCTGCCGTCGGGATATTGAAAGGAGCGCAGCGGAAGTTTTTCGCTGTGAGCGAGTTGATAGCCGGCAACCCGTTTCATCGGTACGCCTTTGCCGGTGCTGTCGAAAAGAGACGGCAGGATAAACGCAACGACATCGGCAAACGCAAACGAATGATTGATAAACCGGAGCGCAAGATTACCGCGAAGTCCAAACGGCGGATTGCCGATGACGATATTTTTCACAGTCGGCGGCGTGTAATCAAGGTAATTGTTCTTGACTAGTTCGTCCGCTTTTTTACCGGTCGGGTCAATATCAATTCCAATGCGCCGGTTCTGCGGAAGCAGGTTGTAAAAATTACAGCAGCCCGCTGCGGGTTCAATGAACGTGTATTCCTGCGGATTGATGTCCAGTTGCTTCAACACTTCAAGCATTTTTTTATAACAATACTTGGAGACCTCATCGGTTGTATAGAATTGGTCTTTCGTGCGGAAGGTATCTCGCGGCGGATACTTATCGCAGAGCAGATGATTTATATCGTTGTAATAATTGTCCGGCACTCTTTTTTGCGTCATCCACCGCCGGAAAGTTCCGATGTGCAGCGACAGTTTTTCCAAAACGACTTTAGCGGGAACGGTTCGCAAAAGTTCCTGCAATAAATCGAAGGTCGATATATTTGTGGTTTGCGTAGGATTACTGTATTTCTGAAATACGCCTACGCTAATAGATTTTCTTAAATTTTTTCGTTTTCGCAAATTTTTCTCTTGCAAATTTCTGAAAAACAAGGACAACATATGTGTCATACTATCATGATTTTATCTGTTTTTCAATTTTCAAAAGCAGAACCGCCCGCTAAACTGGTACCGGCTAACTAAC
>WRCR01000235.1 GCA_009783865.1 Planctomycetaceae bacterium
CCGCGCAGGACAACATGGCAAAGGATTCGCCGTCGTGGCGGAGGAAGTTCGGAATCTTGCAGCGAGAAGTGCGAAAGCCGCCAAAGAAACAGCCGATTTAATCGAGGAATCAATTCGGCAAGTCGGACTGGGAAGCGATGTGGCTCATGAAACATCAACGTCTCTCAACGTCATTACTGATCAGGTTGAACAGATAAATAAAATAGTTTCCACTATTTCTGAGGAATCCGACCACCAGGCGAAACACTTGGGAGGAGTGACCGATACTGTCGGTCAAGTCAGTGCGGGGGCAGATGCTACGATGCACAGCATTTCAAACGTTTCTGATGTAATCGCTTCGATTAACAAAACGGCTGGTGAACTTGAAGAGATAGTCACCCATTTCAAGTCAAATCCGGGTGGACAGGTCATGCTGGCAGGTCAAAAGTACCCTGGATTCGTCCCGGGACACGGAGCATTCCGCAATTTGTAATTTTTCATGACAACGAGCGGAAAATTGTTTTCCGCTGTCTCATGAAGATGTCTTTTCGTGAAAGCGGAAATCGCAGATTTCCGCTCGTTGTTAAAATCCGAACAACTTTTTTCGGATGAAACACCAGACGGAAAGCAAAACTCCGAGCATTACAAGACAGATAAACATTATCACACCGATGTACCAGCCGAGGTCAAAATATAACGGTGCCGCCGCTGCCCAAATCGGCTTCCAAGCGAGGAAAACAATTACCGTTGCTAAACATAAATTGGGACCGTATGGAAATTCCCGCCAGCGTCCCATCAAAGCGTTGATAGTCCAAAGAACAAGTCCAGTCAGCGGAGCGAGAAAGAAAATCATCAAACAGGGCTGCCAGCCCGCAAACGCGCCTATCATTCCCATCAGCATTACATCGCCGAAGCCCATTGCTTCCTGCTTCAAAACCCCGCCGGCAATGAGACGGGTTGCCCAAATGATACTCATTCCAACCGCTATACCGGTAAGCGATGAGAGCAAAGCGGCGTGAGAATCGGAAACCATCGTTTTCACATAATAGGCAGCGAACCATATAAGTGCAGTTCCGATGAGTGCTGCGGCAATGTAAAATTTCGTTGACGGTATTCGGTACAGATACCGGCAGAAAATCGCAAACTTTTTCT
The DNA here is from genome assembly GCA_009783865.1 of Planctomycetaceae bacterium. Lineage (GTDB taxonomy): Bacteria > Planctomycetota > Planctomycetia > Pirellulales > Thermoguttaceae > WRKP01. Next base: position 1,132 of record WRCR01000235.1, read on the forward strand.
GCAAAGATAACTTTCGATACCAGACCCGCGGCAACATCGCAAAACACCAGAACAGCCACAGAGCGGTCATCGTTTTCTGGTATTGTCCGCCGTTTTGTGAAAGCCATATCTTACCTATCTGTTCCGGCTGCGGCTTTTGATTTTTCCAAAGTATTTCCGAAGGATGCGGACTGGCAACATGCAGCGGCTCCGGTTTCGGCAAGACGGTATAAACGAATTCGTATTGTACCGGCTGCACTGCCGAGACGTAGTATTCGTACTTCATCTGTATTGACGGAAGAAGTGTCTGCGGCGACATTGCGGCTAAAATGAGTCCCGCTAATGTACCGAAAACTGTTAATTGCTCCGGTATGACCATGTCGTCCCAGTCAATCAGCGAAGCGGCAAGAAGCAGAGCAAAGAAAACAGAATGAGCGGCAAACCGGAGAAAGGAATCGGAAGGATTTTCCGTATAACCGGCAAGTTCGGGCGACAGTGCCTGCAACTGTACTTCCCAGTAATAGAGGAGACAAATACCGAAAGCGCAGAACAGGTTGACGGCAAGCGTCCGCTGTGAGGAATAGTTTTTCTGCGTTAATCCATTGCGGGCAGCGTATTGGTTGATAACCATGCCGCATACGAATCCGGCAGCGAAAAGAACGGGATAAAGAATGAAGAGCAATTCCATAGGGCAATTAGGTACATTGGCTTTACGATTTTCGGTTATTGTACTACATTACCGGTGATAAAACAGATTGACCGAGCCGGAGTACCGGCTAAATGTACGCCTCTTCAATTCCGCAGCAAATCGGATATAATCACTATAAACATTACGTATCCTTATTCCTTTCAAACGAAACAATGCTCAAACAGCAATTCATTGACGATTTATCAGCCGCTAAAACGCCGGACGAAGTTGAACAAGTCCGCGTCAAATATCTCGGACGAAAAGGTCTTATAACCAATTACGCCAAGAACGCCGACTTTGGCAAAATGACACCGGAAGAGAAAAAGAATTTCGGTATCGTTCTCAACGAATTGAAAACCTTCGCAGCGGAATCCTTGCAGAAAGCAATCGATACCGTTAAACAAAGCAGCACCGGCACGAAAAATAAACTGCTCGATTTGTCCATACCGGGTTCGTCTTCTTCGCTAGGTGCCTTACATCCGATTACGCTGGTGCAACTCGAAATTGAATCCATCTTTGAAGGAATGGGTTTCACCGTTCTCGACAGTCCCGAAGCAGAAACCGAATACGGTAATTTTGAATCCGTCAACATACCATCAGACCATCCAGCACGTGATATGCAGGATACTTTTTGGCTGCAAAACGAAATGGTGCTGCGGACTCACACTTCGTCAAATCAAGTGCGGGCTTTGAAACGCTTCGGCGCGCCGTTTCGCGGTATCTTTCCGGGCAGATGTTTCCGTTATGAAGCAATCGACCCAAGCCATGAAAATACCTTTTTTCAATGCGAAGGATTGATGGTAGATAAAAACATCTCCGTTGCGAATCTAATCGGAGTAATGAAGACACTGTTGAGCGAAGTGTTTCACCGTGAAATAAAAGTGCGTTTGCGTCCCGGCTTTTTTCCGTTTGTTGAACCCGGCTTTGAATTGGATATTAATTGCATTTTCTGCGGCGGAAAGGGCTGTCCGATTTGCGGAGACGGCTGGATTGAATTGATTCCCTGCGGTTTAGTTCATCCGCGGGTCTTGGAATTCGGCGGTGTTAATCCGCAGGAATACAGCGGCTTCGCTTTCGGTCTCGGCTTGACTCGTCTTGCAATGATGCGTTTCGGTGTCAAAGACATACGTTATTTCAACTGCGGCGATGTCCGTATTTATGAACAGTTCAATGTATTCATTTAATGGTTCGCAGAATCGTCGGTAATCAAACGTTTTCAAATGCACATTCCTCCTGAACAATTGGAATTCACGTTTGTCCGCAGTTCAGGACCGGGAGGACAGAACGTCAACAAAGTTGCCAGCAAAGTACAACTGCGGTGGAATCCCGGCACGAGCGGACTGCTTTCTTCAGAAGTATTGCAGCGGTTGGAAACGCTTTATCCTTCGCACTTCACCAAAGACGGCAATTTGTTAGTAACGAGTCAGAAAACACGCGACCAACTGAAGAACCGCGAGGATTGTCTGGAAAAACTTCAAAACATGCTGCTCAAAGCGAGTCAAATTCCAAAGAAGCGAATTCCGACCAAGCCGACGAAAGGTTCGATTCGCCGGCGTTTGGAAGACAAAGAAAAAAACTCGCAAAAGAAACAAGAACGGAAAAAAAGCGGCAATTGGGATTGAATAACTCCGCCATTCAAAACTACGATTGCTTTACTTTCCTGTATATCACCGTTCCGATACCGCCCAGTAAGGCGAGTGAAGCGGCGGTAAAAAATGCCTGCTGCGGTTCCAACAAGCCGTAAATGCGAGGTCCGACAAAAGCGGATATGGCAAAGGCAATGAACAAGACAGCATAATTGAGAGACATTGTTCTTCAATCCAAATGAATCGGCACAAAAAGATGGAAACAGTCCCAAATATCCGCCGAAGGTCGTACCAATCATCAGAATAACGGCAACCAGCAAAATCGGATTTGCCGCAAACGGAAGCGTGAACATGGCGACGGCTGAACAAATGAACATTATCGTCAATGTGTTAATGCGTCCCAGATAATCGCTGATAGTTCCCCAAAGGACTCGACCGGCTGCATTGCCTGCTGCCAGAACGGCGACTAACAACGCCGCTTTTTCCGGCGTAAATCCGCCCAATGATTCGAAAATGCCTTTTGCGGCACTGAGAAGCATCAGTCCCGGCATTGCTCCGAGGAAAAAGAAGAGGAACAACACCCAGAAATTGACGGTCGTAATCATTTGCCGCCATGAAACATCCGCAGCAGCAGGTTTTTTAGCGGCATCGGACTTCGCAGTCGGACTCTGAAAATCGCTTGGCGGCGAAGTGATGAATGATGCTGTTCCAATGGCAACTAACGAGGCAATTCCCAAGCATCGAAGGACTATCGTAATGTCGAAGTGATAGGTGTTCAGCATCACGCTGCAAAACGGTGCTATCAAGACAGGTCCGAATCCGAGTGCGCCGACGACCAGACCGGATGCCAAGCCGCGGCGGTCAGGAAACCAGCGGACGGCACTGGCAACTATCGGACCGTAAGCCAATCCGCTTCCGACTGACAGCAGGAAACCGAACGTGAAACAGAGAAATGTATATGAAGTTGCAAAGGAAGCGAGTATCGCTCCAGACGCAAATGTAACGGCTCCCAAAGCGATGGGAAGACGAGGACCTTTTTTATCTGCCAGCCAGCCAGCGATAATCATGCCCAGCGGCAGAAAAGCAATGCTGAGCGAAAAGACCATCGCCCAATGGGCTTTCAGTTCTGTTTCGGGAACTCCTACATTAAGCAGCAATGGGTTGGAAATAACACTGCCGGAATACGAAATTCCTTGAGAAAGATTAGCGACGATTCCTAGGCAAAGTATAAGCCAACGGAACGATTTGTAGTTGTTCATGTTTTATGTTTCTATAACGCAGCTATTTATCAGCAGATTAACAAGGATTGTTTGCTTTTAGATTATATCAAAAATTATCAAAAATGGTGCCGACGATTTCAGTCCGCCAGCTCGTAAATAATGCTTGACGAAAAGACGAAAATCCTCTAGAATCCCGCCCATGAAAAACAATAATTTTTATCTATCGGGGGGAATACTTTTATTCTCCATACTTCTTCATGGGTTGTTATGCCAAGCGCAACAACTCGAAAATGTAGCGTCAGACAAGTTCCTGCCTCAAGGTACCGGTTTAGCGGCGCAATTCAAGGCAGATACCGGTATTGCCGAACATCCCGATGTCATCTTTGCGGATAACTTCGAGGCCGGCGAACTGGGTGCCAACTGGGATTCAGACCCTATCGCAAAATCATTGAGTTTCAGCGACCCCGAAGACGAGTTATGCGGCAAACGCTGTCTCAAAGTTGAAGCAACCTTGGGAAAAAACACCGGCGGCGGTCTAACGAAATGGTTCGCTTCCGCCGACCGGATTTTCGTGCGGTTTTATGTGCGATTCGCTCCCGACTGCAATTATGTCCATCACTTTGTCACCCTTCGTGCCAACAAGGGATTGCGGGGCGGAGACAAATGGAGCGGCTTCGGCGGAGCAGGTTCGAAACCCGTCGGCGATGAGCGGTTTTCCACGGCACTCGAACCTTGGGGCAACTGGGAACGCTGGCAAGCACCGGGGAAATGGAATTTTTACAGTTATTGGCACGAAATGAAGGAAGCACCCGACAAGAAATACTGGGGAAACTCCTTCATTCCCGATGAACAGGAAGTTATCCAAAAAGACCGCTGGATATGCGCAGAGTTCATGTTGAAACACAATACGCCGGGCAAAGCGGACGGCGAACAGGCATTTTGGATAGACGGCAAACTGCTGGGACATTGGCGCGGCATAAACTGGAGAAAGACGGAAATGCTCAAAGCCAATGCGTTGACGCTTGAGTCCTACATAACTGACCGCTGGACGAAGAATGTGACCAACATCGTTTATTTCGACAACGCCGTTATTGCCCGTGAATACATCGGACCTGCCGGTCAGTGATTACCCGTTAATAATACCAAACCAAATCCTCCATCAGAAAACCGATACCATGAAAAAAATCGTCTCTGCCGCAATGGGCATTTTCCTCGTAGTTGTTGCAGTTTTCTGCGTGATGTATTTCGGCAGCAATCGGCATTCCGGTCCCTTTGTTCTGCCGAAGGGAACCGTGCCGCTTCGGATTTCTGCGGAAACGACCATCGTTACCGAACCGCTCTTGCCGGACGGAACCGTTGATTTCTGTGCCGTTCTCGACAATTTGTGTTCCATTAACGCCGACTCGGAGGGCAATGGTTTTCGTACCATCGTGCAACTCGCCGGACGCAGTATCTTCAAGGACATCTCCGACGAAGAATGGAAGATTCTGTGCGAAAAATTGAATCTGCCGCCCGACGAACCGGATAAGTTATATTATTTACCGCTCCGTGAATTTATCTGCGGTTCTTTGGGAAAATCCGAAGGTAAAGACCCGTCTGAAGAGTCCATTCGGAGTCGTGCTTATCAAATAACTTTCTCCTTCAGCAATCCGGAGGAAGTTTCGGCGGAGAATCTCGAACTTCTGGAACGCTGGGTGACGGAAATGGAACCGGCAATTAACGCCGTTGCCGAAGCACTGAAGAAACCGCTTTATGTCCTTCCGCCGACGGGCAAGTTTGCATTTCCCAAAGGGTTTGAACTACCGGTATCGAACCTGCATATCGGAGATTGGCCTGACTTCATGACTGCTGCCTGGGTGCATAGAGAAATAGCCAATATGTTTTCGTACCGCTGCCGGTTCCGGCAAATCAAGAACGACGGGAGAGGTTGGGACGATGTGCTTTCCCTGTTCCGCA
>WRCR01000236.1 GCA_009783865.1 Planctomycetaceae bacterium
CTTCCGCCGAAACAAGGACGGAATTGTTGCCGTTGTTGATTCAATACAATACGACCCGAATCGGACGGCAAGAATTGCCTTGTTGTTTTACGCTGACGGTGAAAAACGATATATCATCGCACCGGACGGTTTGAAAGCCGGAAGCCGTTTAATGAGCGGACCTGGTGCGCCCCCGAATGTGGGCAACTGCCTTTTGATTTCGGAAATTCCGCTTGGGACGGAAATACATAACATCGAATTGCTTCCCGGTCAAGGCGGAGTACTTTGCCGCAGTGCCGGTTCAAAAGCAACGCTGGTAGCCCGTGACGCTGAAGGCGGCTGGGCGCAGTTGAATATGCCCAGCGGTGAAATCCGTCGTGTTCCATCCAAATGCCGGGCAGTCATCGGAGTCGTCAGCAATAGTGACCACATGAATATCGTCATCGGCAAGGCAGGACGCAGCCGCTGGATGGGCAGAAGACCCCATGTGCGCGGCACGGCAATGAACCCGATTGACCACCCGCACGGCGGCGGCGAAGGAAGAACAAAAGGCGGACGACATCCCGTGACCCCCACCGGAAAACCGACCAAGGGTACTTCAACCCGCAAAAAACGTAAAGTAACAAACCGCTCGATTATCCGCCGGAGAAAGAGCAGAAGATACGGTGTCCTGAAACTTTCATAGTATTTATCATAAATAGAAAAAATGAGCCGTTCACTTAAAAAAGGGCCTTATGTTGATGTTCGTCTTTTCTCGAAAGTCGAGAAACTTGACGCAATGGGTAAAAAAGAAGCCATAAAAACATGGGCTAGAGCGTGTACTATTGTACCGGAGTTTGTCGGACATACTTTCCTCGTTCACAACGGAAAGGCGTTTCTGAAGGTTTTCGTTACCGAAGAAATGGTAGGACATAAACTCGGCGAGTTTTCGCTGACGAGGATTTTTCGCGGTCACAGCGGAAAAGGCGGAAAGAAATAATTGCAATAACCGGAATATAAGAATATAACAACAAGAGATATTTTCGTTGAGGAAAAAATGGCGGTTTATCGGGCAGAACATCGTTATGCACAAATGAGTGCCAGAAAAATCAGACCTTATGCTGATTTAGTTAGACAGCGCACGGCGGATGAGGCATTGGAAATTTTGTCTTGCTATCCAAGCAGGGGAGCGCGTTTAATCGAAAAGGTTATCCGCAGTGCCGTTGCTAATGCTGTTGACAGACGTGCCATGAACGTCGAACATTTGGTAATTGCCCTGATAACAGTCGATGGCGGACCGATTGCGAAGCGGTTTCGTCCGAAAGCAAGGGGTTCATCGTCCATTTACCTCAAACGGTTGTCGCACATTACGGTCGAACTTGAATAATATCAACAATTTAGAATGATTAAGGGTTTCGGTATAATCAACGTCACAAAATGAGGATACAGTAGTACAATGGGTCAAAAGGTAAATCCGGTTGCATATAGAACCGGCATAATGGAAGATTGGAAGAGCCGCTGGTATGCTTCCAAGAAGGATTTTGCCGAACTTCTGGTTGAAGACAAGAAGATTCGCGACTTTATCAAGAAACGCAAAGCCCCCGGTGAAGGCAGAGGGATAAATGCGGACCGGCTGATGTATCCTGCCATTGCGCGGATAGAGATTGAACGCACCCGCGATGAGGTTCGAGTAATACTTTTTTCCGCAAAACCGGGTGTTCTCATCGGACACAGCGGCGAAAAAGCGGAGATACTGCAAAACGATTTGCAGCGGTTGACCGGCAGACGAGTCAATGTAAAAATTGAGGAAGTTAAGCGTCCCGATTTGGTTGCTCAACTGATTGCGGAAGACATCGGTGACCAACTTGTCCGCCGCGTGGGATTCCGCCGGACTATGCAAAGGGCGATGAAACAGGCGATGGATGCCGGCGCAAAGGGAATTAAAATCCAGTTGTCCGGTCGTCTGGGCGGTGCCGAAATGGCACGATGTGAAAAACAAATTGAAGGTTCAATCCCCTTGTCAACACTTCGGGCGAAAATTGATTACGGTTTTCATGAAGCAAAGATAGCACAGGGACACATAGGTATTCAGGTTTGGATTAATCAAGGCGAATATAGCGAGGACGATAAAAATGGCGCGAATGCCCAAACGAGTAAAGCATCGAAAGGTGCAAAGAGGTCGTATAAAAGGTGAAGCGACACGCGGAAACAAAGTAGTTTTCGGCGAGTTTGCCTTACAGACCATCCAAGGCGGTTGGATAAGTGCCGCTACCATCGAATCCGGTCGTATTGCTGCACAGCAGTATATCCGCGGCGAAGGAAAATTGTACATACGCATTTTTCCGCACCGTTCCGTGACCTCAATTCCGTTGGAAACCCGAATGGGAAAAGGAAAAGGGGAACCGGAATACTGGGCGGCAGTTGTCAAACCCGGGACGGTCTTGTACGAATTGAGCGGTATCGCAGAAGAAACAGCGAAAATGTGTTTTGCCACTCTTGCGCACAAGTTGCCGGTGAAATGCCGCATGATTCGTCGTAAAACAATGTAATTGAACGAGATACTTGGTTTTTTAGCGTTTGAAAGGGCGGCAAAATGAAAGCGGAAACTTACAGTGAACTAAGAGGTATGAGTCAAGGGCAAATTGCACAGTTGCTCAAAGAAGCACGGGATATGCTCTTCCGTTTGAAACTGCAAAGCAGAATGGAAAGATTGGATTCGCCCAGCGAACTCAAGAAAAACAAGCGGCTCATTGCGCGGATATTAACTCTGCAAAATGAACGGGCTAGAGAAGAAGGTTCAACAAAATAACAAAATTAAAAGGGAAAGGTTTTTTAATGCCGAAGCGAGTGGTTGTTGGTCTTGTTGTCAGTGATAAAATGAGTAAGACGCGGCGTGTCGAAATACAGCGTCTGGTGAAATATCCGAAATACGGCAAATATGTAAAACGGCGTACCGTTTGCTATGCCCATGATGAAAACAACGAATCCAACACCGGCGATACGGTAGAAATTATCGAAAGCCGTCCTATGTCGAAACTGAAGCGCTGGAAACTCGTTAAAGTTGTTACCAAGGGAAACATCATCGATGTCGTTGCCTTGCGAAGCGCAGCGGGCAGTGCCGAAAAAGAAAACAAGTGAACGTAAGATATTATACATTTAGAAATATGTTTTTGAAAAATTTGGGGGACTGATATGATACAAATGCAAACTCGACTGGATGTTGCCGACAATACCGGTGCAAAAGAATTGATGTGCATCAAGGTTCTCGGCGGTACAAGAAGACGTTATGCCGGTCTCGGCGATGTGATAGTTTGCAGCGTTAAGTCGGTTATTGCCGGCAGCAACCTGAAAAAAGGGGCTGTCGTGAAAGCGGTTATCGTTAGAACAAAAAAGCCGACGCGGCGGGAAGACGGCAGTTATGTCCGTTTCGATACCAATGCCGCCGTGCTGGTTGACAATAACAAAAATCCGATAGGAACACGTGTTTTCGGCGCAGTTGCCCGTGAACTTCGGGATAAAGACCGAAAGAAAAAAAGCAGAGGAAAAGCGCACGGCGATGACGGTATGCTGAAAATTGTCAGTTTGGCGAGTGAAGTCGTATAGTCCAATTAACAACTTTGATAAATAATTAACAATAACTGGTAAGAAAAACGGTTGGGAAAATGCGAATCAATAAGAATGACCAAGTCCTTGTTCTAACCGGCGGCAATAGCGGCAAAAGGTCGAGAGTGCTGTCCGTTGATAAAGAAAAAGGCAAGGTAACTGTCGAAGGGGTAAATGTCGGCAAAAAACATATACGCCGCAGTAAGAAGAATCCGCAGGGCGGTATCCTTTCCATGGAAAGACCCGTCGACATTTCAAACGTTCAGGTAGTTTGTCCGATTTGCGGCAAGCCGACCCGTGTTGGTGCGCGCTTCGATGCCGAAGGTGCGAAATACCGAGTATGTAAAAAATGCGGTAAAGATATTAACAGAATTTCACCGGCTAAAAAGAAAAAATAACATAACTTTTTGATAAATCATAGAACGCTGCGTACAACGCCGCAGCAGGAGATATACTGATTTATGGCTCGTTTGCAGGAAAAATATAACAGTGAAATTGTTCCTTCATTGAAGGAAAAATTCGGGCGGACTAACATTATGTCCCTGCCCAAGTTGCAGAAAATTGTCGTCAACATGGGTGTCGGCAGCAACTTGAGCGAAAAGAAATACTTGGAAGAAGCACTCGATGTGCTGACGCAGGTAACAGGGCAGAAACCCGTTGTCACGAAGGCGCGAAAATCCATTGCGAACTTTCATCTCCGTGAAGGAATGAACGTCGGCTGTATGGTAACCGTCCGCGGAATCCGAATGTACGAATTTTTAGACAGGCTGATTTCCATTGTGCTTCCCCGTGTTCGTGACTTTCAGGGTGTCAATCCGAGAAGTTTCGATGGGCATGGAAATTATAACCTCGGTTTAACAGAATTTTTGGTCTTTCCCGAACTTAACCCCGACAGGTACTCGAAAAGCCAAGGTATGAACATCACGTTTGTGTGCCGCGGTGACAGCGATGACGAATCCCGAGAACTGCTGCGCGGTTTCGGGATGCCGTTCAGAGCGGATAAAGACGCAAAAAGCACCAAAACTACTGCGAAAAAATCGAAGAAAAAATAACAGAAATATATTAACTTTTTTCACAAGAGTGTAACTATGGCAAGTATTGCGAAAATCAACAAGGCGAAACGGAAGCCGAAGTATTCCACGCGGCGGGAAAACCGCTGTCAACTTTGCGGAAGACCGCGCGCCGTTTATCGTAAATTCGGTATATGCCGGATATGTTTCAGAAACTTGGCAAATCAGGGACTTATCCCCGGTGTCAAGAAATCAAGTTGGTAATTAACAAAAACAGAGAAAGATATAACGCAAAATTTTAGAGGATAGTACCGCTATGATGACCGACCCGATTGCAGATATGCTGACCCGGATACGCAACGCCGTCCAAATCGAAAAGGATTCCGTTGATATGCCGTTTTCCAAAGAAAAACAAGGAATAGCCGACGCTCTCAAACGTGAAGGTTATGTCATCGATTGGGAAGTCATTGAAGCAAAGCCGGTCTCGACTTTGCGCCTCATCCTGAAATACGGACCCAACGGTGAGAAAGTTATCGAATCAATTAAAAGAGTCAGCCGCCCGGGCTGCCGCGTTTATCTCGCAATGGGAGAATTGAAACCGGTGTTAAACGGCTTGGGTATCCGTATTTTGAATACGAACAAAGGAATTATAAGCGACCGCGAAGCGAAACTTAAAAATGTCGGCGGCGAAGTTATTTGTCAGGTGTACTAATAAACGAAATAATCACAATAAAGGCGGTTAATAGAATTATCGAGAACAGGTGTTTCAATGTCAAGAGTCGGAAAAAAACCAATTATTGTTCCCGCAAACGTCAAAGTCAATATTGAAAGACTGACGATTTCCGTGGAGGGACCGCTTGGAAAACTTCAGCAGGACTTCAGCAAGAACGTCAACATCACGTTTGCTGACGGTAAAATCGAAGTCAGCCGGGCGAACCAGTCGCGTCAAGCGGCGGCTATGCACGGACTTTATCGGGCGTTGATTCAAAATATGGTTACCGGGGTCACCAGCGGTTATGAAAGACGGCTTGAGATTTTCGGTACCGGATACCTGTTTTCCGTTGCGGGGAAGGTTCTCCAGATTCGTGCCGGATACGCACACGAGGTTCACAAGTCGGTGCCGGAAGGTTTGACGGTTGCCTGTCCTGACCAGACACACGTTTCAATCAAAGGTATTGATAAACAGTTAGTCGGTCAGTTTGCGGCTGACATCCGCGCTGTGCGTCAAGCCGAGCCGTATCTCGGCAAAGGAATTAAATACGAAGGCGAAGTCATTCGCCGGAAGGAAAGTAAGGCAGCGAAAAAGTAGTTTTATTGCAAAGTACATAATAGTTCATTATCATTGCATATTAGATTTTTGGTGTTTCCGTGAAAAAATATCAGCAGATTAACAGACAGCGTAAAAACAGGGTCTTCCGTGTTTCAAATGCGGTGAAGCGTTCTTCGGACAGAGTCCGATTGTGTGTTTCAAAGAGCAACAAGAATATCGCCGCTCAAATAATAGATGACGTTGCCGGTATAACGCTTGTTTCGGCAAGCACTCGGGATAAAGCATTAACAGCGGAAATTCCATACGGCGGAAACAGCGCGGCAGCAGAAATAGTCGGTGAAGCAGTTGCGAAAAAAGCACTGGCGGCGGGTATCAAACAGGTGAAGTTTGACCGGCACGGTTCCAAATATCACGGCAGAGTAAAAGCCCTTGCCGATGCAGCCCGCAAAGCGGGGTTGGATATCGGTGCCGCCGGTGAACCGAAAGAAGACAAACCCGAAAAGGCGGATAAAAAATCCGCAAAAGCACCCGCAAAGTCGAAAGCCGAGAAGGAAATGGCAAAAGCCGCAGCCGGTAAGACACAAAGCAAAAAGGGCAAATAATAAACAGTTTTTTACAGAATAAATTACAACAGGTATAACGAATTATTATGAGTAATAGCGATACAACACAGA
>WRCR01000237.1 GCA_009783865.1 Planctomycetaceae bacterium
GAGCGGAGAATTGCGGTGTTTGTTACTCATCGGGAACTAATGGGGAAAAGTAAAGTGAGCGGAATAACTATGATTCGTAATTATACCGCCTTTTCGGAAATTAAATGGTTTTTAGAGGTCGCCATAATCTACCCGAAATAGAAAATTTTGTCAATAGAAAAATACACAAAACGACAATTTTGGAGAGAAAAAGTTTAACTGCCGTCTACAAAACGCTCAAACTGGCACTTTTTGCTGTTGCCAACTTTTGCGGATGTGTTATTATTTGCGCAGGCGTTATTTCGCCGGTTGACACCGGTTATAGTGGTATGGGTTACACGGATTATGCCGCCTATGTACCGTTTTAAAAACGGCGGCTAAACAATCAGCGGCAGGTTTTGTTACAATGGGTGAAATGTCCTTCGCTTCCGCTGCCGAAAAAGTTAAAGATTTTCCAAATAACCCCGGCGTGTATCTTATGAAAAACGCCGCCGGAAGCGTTATCTATGTCGGCAAAGCAAAAAATCTCCGAAACCGCACCGCTTCCTACTTTCACAAGGACGCTCTGTTCGATGAACGAATCAACACTTGGATAGCCGAGATTGCCGACATCGACTATATCGAAACCGACAGCGAAGTTGACGCTATCCTGATGGAAGCCCGTTTAATCAAAGATATACTTCCGAAATACAACAAGGACTTGAAGGATTCCAAAACCTTCCCTTATCTTCAGATTCGAACTTATGAACCGTATCCCCGTGTTGAAATAACCCGGCAGCCCAAAGAGAGCGGCGTGAAACTTTTCGGTCCTTTCACAAATTCCACCGGTTTGAACGGCGCGCTGCAAGTATTGCAAAAGATTTTCCGCTTTCGCTGCTGTACGCTGAACATACACTTGAATGAAGAATGCTGGCGATGGTTCCGTCCTTGTATCTTATATTCAATACATCAGTGCAGCGGTCCGTGCAATTACCGAATCACGCCGGAAGAATATCGGAAAAACATCAAACGGCTGTTCCGCTTTCTCGAAGGAAAGAAAAAACAACTCATCATACAAATGAAGTACGAAATGACAGAGGCGGCAAAGGAACAGCGTTACGAAGAGGCGGCAGAACTTCGCGACCAGATTCACGATTTGGAAACGCTGGGGCAGCGGGGTGATGTCGAAACAAATGTGCAGCCGGAAGCGTTTGTGATTGACCCGCGGCGCGGCGTTCTCGGTCTGCAAAAGGTTTTCAAACTCGAAAACATTCCGCGAATCATCGAAGGAATCGACATCGCCCATCTCGGCGGTACTGATATGGTAGCTTCGCTTGTTCATTTCATTGACGGCTTGCCTTTCAAGCAAAATTACCGCCGTTATAAAATCAAAAGCGTGAGCGGAATTGACGATTACGCTTGTATGGCGGAAGTTATTACGCGCAGGTTTTCGCATACGGAGTCCTCGGAACCGCTGCCGGATATACTGTTGATAGACGGCGGCAAGGGGCAACTTAACGCCGTCTTGTCCGCGCTTGAACGAACACCGCTCAAGCCGGGCTTCGTTGTTTCGCTGGCAAAACGGGAAGAGGAAATCTATGTCCCGAATCAGGAAGAACCGTTGAAGTTGAGCAAACGTTCTTTTTCGCTGCGTCTTTTGCAGTATGTCCGCGATGAAGCGCATCGGTTCGCACAGCACTACCATCATATTTTGAGGAAAAACCGGTTTTCGTAAAAACGTAAAATTTATAAACATCCCGAAACCGCATCATAAACTTTTCACACAGGTTATATCGCCTAGCACAAAAAGAAAGGGATTGGTCCCGCCGTCAAAACAAAAAATTCTCTCAACCCCAATAACCGAAATAACCGATACAAACGGATAAGGAGTACTGTCTTTCCGCTTCACCATTATATGTAATGCCGGCGATTTTTCAATCCACAAACCTTCAGGTTGACATCGGTTCGCTTATCGGTCGTCTTTCTCTAAAACAGTCAGAGTCCGGTATAAAATCAGCCATCCGCAATCTTTCCACGGGTCTCCGCATACACACCGCTAAAGACGACCCTACCGGTTTCATCGCAAGTTCTTCGATGCAGACCGACATTCTTTCAATGAATCACGCAATAGCGGGCTGTCAGCGGATGAACTCGCTCATTGCCGAAACGGACAGCACATTAGCGCAGATGAATTCGCTGCTCATTGACTTGCGGGCACTGGTAACACAGGCGGCAAACACCGGCGGTGAGACCGCCGAAACGCTTGCTTCACTGCAAATGCAGGCAGACGCAATTCTCGATACCTTCGATTATCTCGCTAACTCGACTGTGTTTCAAGACAAAAAACTGATTGACGGTTCACTCGATTTTACGACTTACGGAATCCGCTCACAGAAAATTTTGGACTACACAATCAATCAGGCAAACTTTCTGGGGCGCACCGAAAAAGATGTTTCCGTGCAAGTGTTGCAGCCGCCGCGACAAGGCGAATTATATTATCCTTACGGCGCATTGAAGAACGATATAACCATCGGAGTCGGCGGAACCGGCGGAATACAAAGTTTTAACTTCAGCAAGGGCGCAACCGTTCATGATATTGCAGAGGCGGTCAACCGATTCAGCGATGCAACCGGTGTTGCCGCCTCCGTTTATTCCAGACCGACTGCCGGTGCGCTGGGAATTACTTCATACGGCGCAAACAACGATGTTCTTTTAACCGCTTCGCAAACCGGCAGAGCAGCGGGCAATTATGTTATCCGCTATACTGCTCCGAAGACCGGCAATGACGAATTGTCGCTCAATGTGATTCAGGGCACCGGCAATGAACCGACTCTGCTGGAAGTCATGTTGAAGACCGAAGCAGGCGGAAATGTTTTGACAACGGCAAATGATGTTGTAACTCTGCTGAACACTTCGCCGCTCTTGAAGGACTATTACGGCAATGCTCTTTTAACGGCAAGGATTCCGAATAATCAAACCGGCACCGGCATCGTTACACCGTTCAGCGAAGTTGCCTATTACGGCAGTGCGGACGAGAGTAATCTCTTGCAGTTTCTCGGTCCGAAGGATTCACCGGCAATTCGTTTTGTTTCGAGTCCTAATAGTCCGCTTTCGATTGATTACGCAAGCGACCCGCCGGTTCGAACAAGAGCAGCGGCGACTGTTCAGGGACTCGATGCTGATACTTCGTTCATTTTGCGTGAAAGGAATCCCGGGGCGGAATACAATGATATAGCGGTTATATTTTTCGACAGCACTGATGAGGGCGTACAATTCGACCCGCAGCAAAACGCAGTTGTTTTTTCGGTTGACTTCACCGGCAGAGCGGTATCGGGCAACGCTTTCACAATGAACGATTTGCGAAGTTGGACCGCCGATGAACTGACGGTTTCGTCAATGTTTTCCGTTGAACCGCTGAGTGATTATCCGTCTGACCAGCCGCCGAAATTTGTCAACAGCGGTTACATCGGCATTAACGAAACACTCGCAAAAACAAGCGGCGGACTTGTTTCGAGCGGCACGCTGCTCATCAATCTTGAAACCGACTATGACGGCAATATCAAAACAACGGCGAATGATTTAGTCCGGTTTTTCAATAATCCTTCGACAGAAGAAGCGGCTGAAATACTTCGGCAATTAGGAATCAGCGTTGCGAATGTTGACCCCGGCAATTCCAATCTGAACGTCTGTACTTCGGGTTTGTCGCCAAATGGAGTCGGGCTGCTTAAACCGACTTATGACCCGCTGAACCCGCCCTGCGATGATACAACCGGAATGAAGCCGGACGTTGTTTTCGGGAGTTACGGTCCCAACTTATTACCGGATTTTCCCACTGCGTTGGTAACAGCGTCAAATGGTGCGGATGCGGTGTTTCAAATCACGGCAAGACGGACTGACGAACAATTCAGCGGCACGAGCGTTTATATCACCAGTGATGACAAGGGACCGAGCGTTGTGTATGATGCGCAGGCGAAACAAATTATCATCGGTATTAACCCGTCGAGTCCATCGACTGCCAAAGAGATTGTTGCGCTCATCAATTCCGATGCGGAAATACATCAATGGTTTGAAGCGTCTGTACCGGCGGAAGTGCCGGGGTTGAAAAGACCGCCGACCGGCGATGCATTTGTCCGCATCGGAGACGGCGGCTTATTGAAATATACCGGCAGCAATATCAATTACGGTGCTTCGTTGTTTGGGGCAAGCGACGGTGGAGCCCTTGGTTTGACCTTTCATTCCGTTGAATACGGTTCGGGCGAATTTGTTTCAATTATATTGCCGCCTAATACGGATTTTCCGCTAACCGACCGCTTCGGCAATGTTGTTGAGAAATCTTTCGGAACGGACATCGCTGCGAAAATCGGCGGCAAACTTGCAACTGGCAGAGGGCGCACAGCATCGCTTTCGACTTCAGATTTGGACTTATCGCTTGTGATAGATGCGGCGGCGCAGTCCGGCGAGGTCTTCGGTTTCCGAATTGACGGCGGCGGAGCAATATTGCAGTTAGGAAAAGACCCAACGAGTAATCAGCAGGCGAGAATCGGCATTCAAAGTATGAATACGGCTTCGCTCGGCAGTGTTAACGGACTTCTTTCCCAGTTGCGGAGCGGCAGAGAATACAGTTTGCTGAACCATTCCAACCGTGCTTATGAGATAGTTGAGGAAGTATCGGCGCAGGTTAGCGCATTGCGGGGACGTTTGGGTGCTTTCCAGCGGTATCAACTGCAAGCGAACATCGACAATCTGATTGATGCGGTTGAAGTCGAGAGCGGGGCGTTGAGCAGCATTAGAGATGCCGACTTTGCTGCGGAGTCCTCGAACATGGGACGGCTTCAACTTTTGATGCAGGCGAATATTTCGGCGTTATCGCAAAATCGTCAAAGTATGCAGATGCTTCTCGGTTTGCTGCAATAAGGCGGTTCGTTGAACCGCCCGCTAAACGTTTTTAACAATTTCCGCTGCTAATTCGCTCAAGTCGGTTTCATTTCCCGTTGTGTCGATGAGCGAATCAACTTGCCGTTCCCGCAATGCCGCCGAAAATTCCGGCGGAATATCGGCAATGCGGTTGTTGACATTCAATCCGATACCAATGACGGCAAACTTCGGAGACGGAGATTCAAGTAAAATGCCGCCGAGTTTCTTTCCGTTTGCGTAAATATCATTCGGCTGGTGAATTGACAGTATATCCTTCCAATCGAAATCGCAGGTATTTTTTATCGCTTGTATAACCGCAGCGGCAATCATCGGTGAGAACTGCGGAAGTTCATTTCGGTCAATTCCTTTGTCCAGCAAGTTCCAGCCGAGTGACATCGCGAGACAGCCGCTGCCGCTCCACCAAGTGTTGCTTCCTCGTCCGCGCCCGGCAGTTTGCGTCTCCGCTAAAACAAGGAACGGCAACTGCGGCGGTTCTTTGTGCGCAAGCAGACCTTTGAGATAATCATTCGTCGAAGAAATCGAAGCGAAACATTCGACCGCCGGCATCGGCGAAATGTTCCGTTTTTGAAGGGATTGGATAAGAGCGTCTTTCATGTCGGCAATTATACTGCAAAACGGCGGTCTTAGAGACCGCCGCTAAAATCGGATTTGTATATTTTTTATTCCGTCATTTTATAGGTATCCAGAAGCATTTCGTCTGCGTTGCCGAAATGTTCCAGCATTGCCGCTTCAACCACGAAAACCACGACCGACTGTCTGCCGCTAGGAGCAGTAATCAGATTGTAAATCCAGCGCAGTTTCAATTCGTCAACACTTCCGTCGAGCAAAACCCGATACACTTTGTCGCCGTGCCTGTTTTTGCTTTCAGCCGCGGAGACAACTTTACCGAAGTTTGCGCCGAGACCATCCGCTAATTCCTTTTGAAATTTATTGATGGTGGTCATTGTCTTCACGTCCACTTTTCCCATGTCGGCAACGTTGCATTGAGCGACTAGGTCGCCTTTGTGAACCTTGCGCAGAATCGTTGTTTGGGGGTCGTCCTGATACACGTACCAATCCCTGCCGTGAAGAAAATGCCACGGAGCGCGGACTGCATCGTATTTCGATTCGAGTACCTTGCGGTTCGGTTCTTTATTGACGGATTCCATTACTTCGTCCGTGAGTGCTTCCGGTGCGTCGCAAGGCGAGATTTTTACCTGCAATTTTGCAACGAGTTCAAAGCCCGGACTGACATGTCCGATTGTGCGGTTCTCTTCGATAAATAAGCCGAGCCAGTTAATCCGCATTGCCTTCAAGTCGAATTGATATTTTGCATTCACGGTCATATCGGTTGGTGCGCCGATGTAAATTCCGTGAACATCGCCGACCATTTCGACCATTGCCATGTCATCGGCAACGGCGGTCAAGACGGCTTCGACGTTGTGTTCGGTAACAGCGTCCAGCGAAAGAAACGATTTCAAAACGGCGGCTTCAATTTTCCATGATTCTCCGACTTTAATTTCCCGATTGGGCAAAAGGCGGTCAAGTGTCAGCGTATTGCCGGGCAAGTCCTCAACCAGCAGCAGTTCTTCACCGCGCAAGGGACCTTTCGGCGAAAAGAGCGAA
>WRCR01000238.1 GCA_009783865.1 Planctomycetaceae bacterium
AAGCGGCGGTCTCGGAAACGCACCCCGCAAGACGGTCATCACATACTGCGCCGACGCATGCTGCAAACGGATTATCTGCATCATGCTGTTCTCCGCCGCAACCGGCTTATCAAGCGTTTCGAGCAAATCCTTCATTGAATCAAAGGCGTGTCCCCAGCCGACAACCAGTATTCCGTTAGGATTGATGAGAGGTATAATAGTCACCATACCTTGTTTTGTACGAAAATAACCGCCGGTGGTAAAGAGTTGAAAGACAACAAAATTCAGCGAAACACAGTTGACATGCTTGAGATAGTAGATTTCGATTTTCGGGTCAGCAATTTTGCTCAACTCTTGAATCTGTTCAATCATATCTCTGAAGCGGGCAACCTCGGCACCGGTTGCATCAATGATGAGAACATCAAGGTCGGACAATATCTGATACCGGAAATCACTCACGACTTCCATGCCGGGCTGATTCCCCTGCGGATACATCTGTTGACCGGTCATCTGCGGGTCGAGCATAGCACCGCCCATACCGGCATCAAAGCCGCCCCCTGCTGGCAAGTCGCCTTGAAACTCATAGCCGACAAGTTGAATGCCCGGATTCGGACGCGGCACTGAAGCGGAGGGTCTCGGCTGCGTCTGCTGACGGAATTCTATCTTTGGGGGTTCTTCCGAAGGCGGCGGAACCGGCTGTGTAAATTGCGGCTTCGGCAAATTTTCATTCGGTTTAACATTAACCGGCGGTGCTGATATTGCCGGTGACGACGCAACTGCCGACGCAACCGCAGGATGTGGAATTGTGGCGGGTTCTGCAAACAGCGGTTTCCGTTGTTTCTTACTGGCATCCAGTATTCCCGCAACAGTGTCGGGATTAATGTTCGCCGTTGAAATGAATTGACGTTCCATACCGGCAGCGGAAATCGGCGTATCAAGTGCCGCGAACAGACGAACAATTTGGTCGCACAATGTTTTCTCGCCGGCGATGACAAACCGATTATTTTCGCGGTCAACGTCGATGGTGCAATTCTTGCGCCGATTGCTTTTTTTCTCTTTTACTTCGAGCAGATATTTACTCGGAGCAACTTCGTTCAACCTTGCTCCAAGCAGCGACTTCAACGTCATTTCAACTTTCGCAACCGGCACACGTGATGGCGAAAATGAATCGCGGACTTCATTGACGGCAACTTCCGGTATTGCCGGTCTAATCGGATTTTGTACCGGCGCAGCATTTGCGGAAGGATTTGTCGGCGGAGTGTACGCCGGTTGAACCGCCCGCGGTTCATTTGCAGGAAGTTGCGGCGGAACGAAGCCCGTCTGCTTGTTCGGGTATTGCTGCTGTGCATGCTGCTGGACATACTGCTGCGGAACATTACCTGATATCGGAACGGTGTTCGAATTCTTCGGCAGGAATACAACGCCGTTCTGACGCAGTGCCGCTAGTATATTTTGCTGTGTTGATTCATTTGCGGTCATCGCAAGACGAAAACAAGCGGCAGCAGGTTCAGCCGTGATATTCAACGAAAACGAAATATCAGACGAAAATTGAGAGCGGAGTTGCTTTTCAAGTTCTCCAATGTCCCGGCATTGAATCCGATAGACGACTGCATGTGTTTGAAGTTGTTTTTGAGTATTGCTGTACTCTTGGACTGCGTTTTGAGACGAAACTTGAGCGGACAGTTGAACTGCAAAAACGCAGAGCAAAATGAACATCACGACGCAGAGTAATTCCGGCATGCACCGAAACGGAGAATATAGTTGCCGCTGTATCTGCCGAATCATCTGATTACTCATTACAACACATAAATGTAAAAAGGGAGACCATAAGTTGCGGAATAGTAAGAATTCCCCCATTTCGTTGCAAGAGCAATTTTCAGCACCAATCCAGCGGGCTTTGCCAGACGGCTTTCAACTCGTCAATGTCGGCTTCGATGGCGAAAGATTTAAAGACAAGTGTTTTATTATCCGATACCGTTCCGAGTTTGAGCAATCGGAAAGATGCAAAGAGGGATTCAACAGCGGCGATGTCATTCGGTTCTACTTCCATCACAAATCTACTGTTGGATTCGGCAAAGAGAAAGTCCTCCGCCGCGCCGCTATTGCCGCAGGTTAAATCCGCACCGAAGCCGCCCGCAAAACACATCTCGGCAACCGCAATGGCAAGTCCGCCGTCGGAAACATCGTGAACACTGCGCAAGATGCCGCCCTGAATTGCTTTGTGAACGGTGTTGTAGAATTTCAACGTATCCTTCAAGTCCGAACAATTTCGGGGACTGACTTCGTACAAGATATTGCCCGGTGCTTTCACGTCCATCGTGATACACTTCGCAACATCGTCAATCTGTCCCGTTGCGGAAATCAGCAAGGTCGGCGGGATGGCAATCGTTGTACCGCTGTCGGCACCGCTCTTCAAACGGAATTCGTTATTCAAACTGTCTTTGCCGCTGACGAACGGCATACGGAAAGCAATCGACACATCATAACAAGCGAGTGCGGCTTCGACCAGCGAACCGAGTGTTTCGGGATTTTCGCAATTTCCCCAGCAGAAGTTATCGAGCAGCACTATCGTTTTCGGGTCAGCCCCGACTGCAACGGCGTTGCGCACCGCTTCGTCAATCGCCGACACCGCCATCTGATATGTGTCAACATCCCCCAATACCGGATTCAAACCGCAGGAAACTACCAAGCCGCGTCGTGAATCCAATCGGGGACGTAATACTGCCGCATCGCCTGGTCCGTCATTCTGAACACCGACAAGCGGTTTAATGACGCTGCCTGCCTGAACTTCATGGTCGTATTGCCGGATTATCCAATGTTTGGACGCAATGTTAAGAGAACTCAATTTCGACTTCAATACTTCTCTTAACGTCCCCTCGTCAGTACGAACCGAAACATTGTTCGGCGGAGAATACACTGCTTCGCGTACAACCGGCGGTCTTCCGTTGTGCAGCAAGTCCATTGATAAATCGCAAACCGTTTCGCCGTGATATTTCAACACTAAACGTTCGGTAGGTTTGAAGGTTCCCAAAACAACGGCTTCGACATCTTCGCTTTCGCAAAGTTGCCGGAACTCGTCCCACTTTTCCGGCGGCACGGAAAACACCATTCGTTCCTGCGCTTCGGAAATCCAAATTTCGGTATATGATAAACCTTCGTATTTCAGCGGAGCGTTTGATAACTCGACTTCGGCACCGATTTTCTCTCCCATTTCGCCGACTGCGCTGGAAAAACCGCCTGCACCGCAGTCCGTGATTGCATTGTACAAATTGCGGTCTCGCGCTTGCAACATTACATCGAGAACCATCTTTTCGGTGATTGCGTTTCCGATTTGTACCGCGCCGCCGGAGAGTGTCTCGCTCTCATGAGTCAATTCAGCACTGCTGAATGTTGCGCCGTGAATTCCGTCGCGACCGGTTCGTCCTCCGAGAGCAACAATGTAATCGCCTGCTTTCGGCTCTTTGAACGATTTGTCTTTCGGCATGATGCCGATGTTGCCGCAAAAGACAAGCGGATTGCCGAGATAGCGTTCATCGAAATAGACCGCTCCGTTGACGGTGGGGATTCCCATTCGATTGCCGTAATCGCGGACACCGGCGACAACACCTTTCATAATTCGTTTGGGATGCAGCACACCGTCGGGCAGTTTTTCCTGCGGTGTATCCGGCGGTGCGAAACAGAAAACATCGGTGGAAGCAATCGGTTTCGCTCCCAGACCGGTTCCCATCGGGTCGCGGATTACGCCGCCCAAGCCGGTGTTTGCTCCGCCGTAAGGTTCCAGCGCAGAAGGATGATTATGCGTTTCAACTTTGAAACAAACGTTAAAATCATCGTCAAAGCGCACCACGCCTGCGTTATCCGAAAAAACGCTCACGCATAAATCTGCAACATTCCTGTCCGTCTTTCGTAGTTCCTGTGTTGTGGCAAAAATTGTTTCCTTCAACATGTTTTTAAAGTTCCGCTCGAACACGACTCTGCCGTCAGCATCTTTTTTGATGTAATGAATCCGACCGGCAAGTGTTTTATGGGAGCAATGTTCGCTCCACGTCTGCGCCAGCGTTTCCAATTCGATGTCGGTAGGGTTGCGCCCCAAGTCACGAAACGCCTTTTGAATTACTTGCATTTCGGTCAGCGAAAGATACAACTGCCCTTCTTTGCTTAACGTCGTCAAGTCATCGTTTGACATGTCCAGCAACGGAACGGTGACCAGATTGAATTTATATTCCGCACCGACATCAAGAGAAGTGAACGGCAATAAACCATTCACGGTTTGTTCTATGGCATCGTTTGCGAGAAGTTTCGCAGCAAGCAATTTTCGTTCTTCATCGGGAATACCAGATAGAAAATACTTTTTGAAGGTACGGACTTTGTACTGTTTGCCGTGCAAGGTCAGGAGTAGTTTTTCGACATTTTCCGCAACGGAGTCGGTCACACCGGGTTTCGGCAGAACATAGAGAACGGTTGCGTTGCCGGAATCGGTTTCGCCGGTGATGCTTGAAATTTCAAACCGCTGCACTACGGGGTCGGCAAGAAGCTTGGCAGCATATTTTGTGATTTCTTCTTCGGCAGCATCTCCCTGAATGAGATAACCGTAAGAGGACCGTACCGATTTTAATCCGGCAATTCCGAGGTCGCGGGCATCTTGGAGAACGGCTTTGCCGTGAACGTCCGGTTGATTTTCCGCCGGAAAAACGCATATTTCCCAAAGCATTGGATTTTTTCGTTGATTTTTTTTGCGCAATTAAGTTTCTCCAATTCTATCACACAGAACCCGCCGTGTAAAGGGAGCATAAAAGTTTCGGCGGCATCACAAAATTTTTATACATCCCGAATTTTTCCGCTTGATTTTTTCTTTGAAAAGTGTTATCATTATGCAAATAAATTGGTTTCATGGACAGTTTTTCAAAGAGTTATACCGGTATGGAATTCAATATTTCGATTTTTATAGGCGGTGTTCAAAAGGGAAGCAAGAAAGTTGATACCCCTTGCCTCATTGGACGCGGTAAAGATGCAAAATTGACGGTAGCACATCCGGCAATGAGCAGAAAACACTGCGAAATTTTTGAAGACAGCGGCAAACTCTTTCTACAGGACGGCGGTTCTCTGAACGGAACTACCTTTAAAGGGCAGTTTGTAGAAAAACCGGTTGAATTGCCGTTTGGAGGTGAATTTTCTATTGGAGAATTAACTTTTCGCATCGCCGCTGTTGAGCCGGACCCCCGTGAGATAAACGAAGATGTTGTCGGAAAATCGACCGTTATCGAGCCGCTTGCCTCAATAAATATACCAGAGAATGTGCAAGCGAATGAGTCCGTGTCTCCGGTGAAAGTTTCTGCTCAAGACAAACCTGTACAAGGCAGTGCTGCTCCAGGCCCGGAAAAAGACGGAAACGACCCTAAACCGGCATCACCGGTGAAGTCGAAGAAAGTATCTCCGAAGGAAGTTAGAATTATCACTTAACCGTGCTGAACCGAGTTGAACCATCAGGAGCAGTAACGATGCTTTTATTCAAAAGAAAATTTCTTGATAAAATCCGCCGCGGCGAAAAGACACAGACCATCCGTCTTTGGAAATACCAAAAGATGCGCGCTGGACAGCGGAGTTACATCCCGGGCGTTGGATACATTTCTGTTGAGTCCGTTTCGCCTATCAAGATAGAGGACTTGACGGACGGCGATGCGCTGCCGGACGGATTTGCGACAGCCGCGCTTCTCAAACAGGAATTAAAACGTATCTACGGAAAGGAAATCAAAGCAGGTTTTTCTGCTTATCGAATTCGCTTCTCGGTTTTTTCTGACGAAATTCAGGAACATATGCGGAGAGAAAGAGAGCAGCGGAAAACAGCGGAAACGTTTAATAATTTTCGAAGTAGGGAAAGCCGTAAAATAGAATCTGTATCAGCAACTCTTGCCAAACTTCACGGATTGGCATCGGAGGAAACGACACCGCATTTTGCCGATAAACGTTCTGGTAAGCGTGCCGGCAAGACAGCGCGGGTTGCCTAAATGTTAATCATTCCGCCGTTTTTCATTCTATTTCACACTTTTTTTATTGCCAATTATGTGTTCTCCAGATAATTTCAATGATGTCTCTAATGGTATTTCTGAATACAAGGAACAATTGCGGGACGAGGCAACCGGCGCGCTTGATACATTTCTCCGGTTAGGAGCGGACTGTCCGAAAAGATTGAGCGAAGCAATCCGATACTCGGTTCTAACACCGGGGAAGCGTCTCCGTCCGCTGCTTGTGTTAGTCGCTTGCGATTTATGCGGCGGTAACCGCCAAAACGCTTTGCATGCCGCTGTTGCCGTCGAGTTGGTTCATGCGTATTCGCTGATTCATGATGACCTGCCTGACATGGACGATGACGACCTTCGGCGCGGACAGCCGACTTGCCACAAAAAGTTTGACGCAGCAACGGCGATACTGGCGGGCGATGCCGCGCTTGCTCTTGCTTTTGAAAGCATAGCAAACATTGTACCGTCTGAATTGGCAGGACGCTGCTGCAAAGAA
>WRCR01000239.1 GCA_009783865.1 Planctomycetaceae bacterium
TCGTTTATCGAAGATTTTATAAGTTAAGCAAGGACGAATTCAAAGCGCAGTTTCACAGAAAAAAAATTGGAGGAACTTACAAACAATCGCTGTTGAGCGCAAACGAATGGTCTTTTTCAGACGAAGATAAACTTGCGTTGAAAAGCAAAATTGAAAAGGCAGGAAAACAACTCGCCGTATTGCCGGGTGCTGCCGTATATCGCGGTGTGACAACGGGTTACAATCCCGCTTTCATTATTGAAGAAAACAAAAAGAACGAATTGATTGCCGCCGACTCCAACAGCGAAAAAATTATAAAACCGCTTTTGCAGGGGCGTAATATCAAAAAATGGACTTACCACAGCACGAATGAATTTCTGATTTTTACAAGACAGGGAATCGACATTAAAAAATTTCCTGCGATTGAACGGCACTTGAAACGTTTTTATTCACAATTAAAACCAAAAGAAGGAAACGAAACAGAAGGCAGAAGTTCCGGCACTTATAAATGGTGTGAGATTCAAGCCAGCACAGCGTACTATTCCGAATTTGAAAAGTCCGAAAAAATCATTTGGGGATTAACGGCTGACAAATGGGCTTTTGCTTACGATGATGGACAACATTATTTGCCGAGCAACGGATACATATTGACTTCTAAAACGATTTCAACAAAGTATCTACTGGGGCTGCTGAACAGCAACGTGATGAAATTTTATTTCGGTTTTATTGGAGTAATGACGGCAGGCGGTGCCTTTACACTGAAACATGCAACTATTCAACGGCTTCCCATTGTTATCTCGGAAAACCAACAGTTGATTATAACTCTTGTAGATAAAATCCTTTCGGCAAAAAAACATAACCCTGCGGCGGATACTACAGAATCAGAACGAAAAATTGACGTTTTGGTATACCAGTTATACGGTTTGACGAAAGATGAAATTGCGGTTATCGAAAAATAATAAGCGGTTTCTATTCGTTCTCCTCCGGTTCCTCAAACAATGCTTCAACATAATCATTCGGGTCGAAGAGCGACAAATTGTTTGCCGCTTCGCCGACACCGATAAACTTCACCGGCAAACCAATCTGTTTGCGTATTGCAACCGCAACACCGCCCTTTGCCGTCCCGTCTAACTTTGCCAACACCAAGCCGGTACATTTCACTGCGTCAGTGAAATGCTTCGCCTGACTAATTCCGTTTTGTCCCGTTGTTGCATCGAGAATCAAAATAACTTCGTGCGGTGCTTCCGGTATCAACTTGCTCATCACCCGCCGAATTTTTTCGAGTTCATTCATAAGATTCTTCTGCGTTTGAAGCCGGCCAGCGGTATCAACGATGCAGATATCCGCATTGATTTCCAAGGCACGGGAAACTGTCTTGTGCGCAACACTTGCGGGGTCGCTGTTCGGCTGACCGGTGACAATTTCTGTGCCAAGCCGGTTAGCCCAAATCGTCAACTGTTCCACCGCTGCGGCACGGAAAGTATCCGCCGCTCCAAGAACTACCTTTTTACCGCCTTCGGTCAAGAGAGTTGCGAGTTTCGCAATAGTCGTTGTTTTTCCGCAGCCGTTCACACCGCAAACCATTATAACGGTAGGACCTTTTTCGGCATAAATTATCGGCGCAGCGGGCTGCTTCATAAGTTCCTTGAGTTTTTTCTTGACGACATCAAGAACATCATGCATTTCAACAACTCTGCCGCGATGCTGCGTCTTGACTTCATCAACGATTTCAGTCGCAGCGGCAACGCCCATGTCCGTCTTGACCAGCATCTCAAAAAGTTCGTTGAGAAATTCTTCGTCAACTAAACGTCCCTTATTCTTGAAAATGTCGCGTATATCGGTATTGAGAACACTGACCGCCTTTGCGAGTCCTTTTTTGATACTGCTGAAAATTCCCACTGCGTCCGATTTATCCTTTCTGGTTATTTGCTGATTTGTTATTTACAGATAATTTGTCAAGTATTCCGTTCACGAAAGCGGCGGATTCATTTGTTCCGAATTTTTTCGCTAATTCTACTGCTTCGTTAATCACGACTGCCTTCGGCGTTTCGGTGAACATTATTTCATACGCCGCCAAACGCAGAATACATCGGTCAACCGCTGTCATACGTGTGAGCGTCCAGTTCAACGCAACCTCCGCAACCGCTTTGTCGATTTCTTCCTGTTTTTCAATAATGCCGTTCAACAGCAACGCAGCGAAGTCCTGCAACGGCTTGTGCTGCGGCAATTCGTTTTGAAACACCGTATCGGAAAATTGTTCCCGCGAGCCCGGATTCAATTCTTCCTGATACAGTAATTGAAAAACGACCATTCTAACAGCACTGCGGGCGGCAAACTTGCCTTTCGGAAAATCGTCTTTTTCGTTAATTTGCGGATATTCACTCATGTTTATTGCTAAATGTTGTTGTCACCGGCAGCGAAACTTACCATAGTTTTGCATCAATTTTGAAAATTACTTTTTTTATCTCCACAGGAGTATTAACGCTAATCCCCGGCTTGTGCGCATCCTGCGGAAAGAATACCGCAAAACTCTTAACATCCGAAGACAGCAAAACGGCATTTACTTCCGCGCCGGTGTTTTTGAAAAAGATAACATCATTTTCCGCATCATATTTTGCTTCCTTATCGGCACCGGCTAAAACCGCAGTCGGAAACTGCTGCGAAAATTCACTGCCGGCAAGAGCATATTGAATGTCAATGTACTTCCGGTGCGCCTCCCAGGGACGTTTCTCCGCCGGTTCAGTTGTGTAAGAATTAACATTGACGAAAATGTCTTCGCCGCGAATAGCGTGTTTCCCGACCGGAATTTCCGGCGTGAGAGAAGCAAGGAAGCCGAGAACCTCCTTGCGAAGGTCTTGCGGCAAGTATTTCTGTAAATTTTCAATAGTGTCGTAAATCATAATTTTCTCCAAAAATAACTGTGAAATGAAATGGTTAATCTGTTTCCGTTTCTGCTTTTTTGTCGGCACCGTAGTACATCAAGGAACATTTCGGACCGGGACAAATAACGGACTCGCCTTTTAGTGTTGCGCCGGAGACCGCCCACTCTTCAGCGAAGTCCGTTAATTGTGTTAGTGTTGTTTCCATTTTCAAGCGATAGTGTTCCAAGTCGTCTTTTTTCAACTGCGGCGGAATGTTGAACATCGGCGATAATATCATTCGTCCGCGGCAAAATGGTTTCGGAATGACGAATTTATCCCAACTGTTTGCCCGCCAAAATTTGCTGAATCCGAATCCGCCGAGTACTATCGGCAACTGCGTTTTTGAAGCGAGAAATATGGGACCGGCTGACATTTGCCGTCTCGGACCGCGGGGACCATCCGGCGTAAATGCGACTATGTTGTTCTGCTGTTCCGACAGCAGTTTTTTGATTGCCGCAGTGCCGCCGCGAAAAGACGAACCGCGGATGGTTTTCATTCCCAACAGCGCAGCGATTTGATTGACAACTTCCGCATCGCCGTGTTGACTTAACAGCATTGTTCCATTGGTGTTCCGGCGGGCAAATATCGGAAAGATGATATGTTCGTGCCACATCATAAATATGAAATTGCGGTTTTCCGACCAGATTGCCGGGTCAGTGCGGACATCGTAAAATGCCGCTTTTAAGTCAATGGTCGCTATCAAGTTGCGCAACAGTGAACAAGCAGCGAAACCGACGGACTTCCAAATGAACGGATTTGTTATTTTCATTCCGCTATTTTCGCTTATTTTACGGAATTGGCAAGGGCAACAAGTGCGCCCTTACAATCCCCAGATTCCTTTGCGATTCCGCTTTGCTTCCTCTTCCGCCTCTTTGAAACGTTCTTTCATACCTTTTGAAAACCGATATTGCAATTCCGCCTTTGCCAATCCTTCCCGAATCAGCACTTCGTTGAGAAAAATCTCGCCGTCCGGCATTTGCGGATAGACCATTGCCAATGTTCTGCCGTATTTATCGATTTGGTCACCGTCAAAACTAATCCGCACACGGTTGTTTGCTTCCGCTATTATATTTTTTGTGAACGCCGATGCTTCGGGACCAAACGGCTCAATAGGATGATTCGGTTTGACCGTTTCCGGGGTGTCTGCCCCGATAAGACGAATCCGGTATTTGTCGTTCTTGTCGTCAACAACAATAAAAGTATCACCGTCGACAACACGTTCTACATTCCATATTCCTTCTTCCAGGGGAGTTTGCTTCTTGGAAGGAAGCGGCACATTATCGGCAGGATTGTTGCGGGAATCATCGGTAGAAACAAACAAGCCGATGACGGCGAGAACAATGACTGCGAGAATGGAAACAAGTCCGCCTTTGCCCCGCAAGAGTTTATTAACGTTTTTATTTATTTCACGATTGATTAACGGATTGACTTTTTTCGCCATTGCTGGTCTCCTTTCGCTGGTGATTATAACGAATGTGCATTTTGTACGCAAGAGATAATCGCCGTTTTAGGAATTAAAACCCTCTTGACAGGAAAATCGAAACAGTGTACAAGTACAACGACAACGGTCAACAGCAAAAACGCTGCGGGCTCTAACGAGTTGGCGGCGTCTTTTTTATCCTACCCAAATGAAAGAGTATCATAATGAGTAAATTAATTACTCCCAAGAATTATCGGTCAGCGTTGACCGTATACGAAACCCAAACTGCCATAGGCACTATCAAAAGAATGTTCGAGGACAACTTGTCCCGCGTTCTTAACCTGAGGCGGGTGTCTGCACCGCTCTTTGTCGAACCGCAAACCGGCTTGAATGACAACTTGAGCGGCATTGAACGTCCTGTTGAATTCGACATCAAGGAAACCAAATCCAATGCCCAGATTGTTCATTCGCTTGCGAAATGGAAACGCGTGGCGTTACATAAATACGGCTTCCCAGTCGGTGAAGGACTATACACCGATATGAATGCCGTGCGGCGCGACGAAGAAATGGATAACCTGCATTCCATTTACGTCGACCAATGGGATTGGGAAAAGGTCATCGATACTGCCCTTCGCAATGAGGATTACTTGAAAAAAACCGTTGCAGAAATCATTGATGCTATCTGCACTACGGCGGAGGAAATCAAAAAGCAGTTTCCGATTTTGAAAGTCAATCTTTCGCGTGACGTTAAATTCGTTACAACGCAGGAACTTGAAGACCTGTATCCGCAGTTGCAGCCGAAAGAACGTGAAAACATCTTTCTGAAAAAACATAAAACGGTGTTCATAATGAAAATCGGAGACCTTTTGAATTCCGGCACCAAACATGACGGACGCGCTCCCGACTATGACGACTGGACTTTGAACGGCGACATCATGTTTTGGAACGATGTGCTGAACTGCGCTTTCGAGATTTCGTCAATGGGAATTCGCGTTGATGAGAAATCACTGGACTCGCAATTAACAAAAGCGGACTGCGGCAATCGCCGGGAATTGCCGTTCCACAAGATGCTGCTTGCAGGCAAACTTCCGCTGACAATGGGCGGCGGTATCGGACAGTCCCGACTGTGTATGCTCCTGTTAGGCAAGGCGCACGTCGGTGAAGTGCAGGTTTCCGTCTGGGACGACGACACCATAGCCGGATGCGAAAAAACCGGAATTGAATTACTATAGCAAGGATTATTAAACATTTAACGGAATTTACGTTATAATTCTCATCATTGGAATAACACCTGTACTCCATCAATGAGAACATTCCCGTGAAAAAACCGTCTTGCTCCTTACTTGTAGTCATTCTGATTTTGTATTACACCATCGGCGTTAATGCCGCAGAGCGTCACGCCGTTCCGAAAGAACATCCCCGTCTTTTCGGAAATACTGCCGAACTGAAAACGCTTGCCGAAAAGCGTCCGCAAGAATACCAGCGGATGAAAGCCGTTGCGCAGAGTTCCAATGCCGATGGTTATGCAAGAATGATGTCAATTTCGCTTGTAAATGCGGTCGAACCCGATGCCGCGCTTGCACGACAAGCAGTTGATTTGGCAATGAAACGAATCAATGCCCCTATCATTACTGGACATGCACCCTTCGGTTCCGTGCTTGCCGAATGTGCCGTCGTCTATGATTACTGCTATGCTCAATGGAAACCCGAAGAGCGGGCAAAATTTATCGACTATTTCAACCGGACTGTTGCCGCTAATGTCAAAGAGGAACGCAGTCCTTTTCACAACGGCTGGTACGGCTATAAAAATTGGGGGTACGGACTTGCCGCTTATGCGACCTACTACGAGAATCCCGAATCGCCGAAACTTCTCAAAGCAATCGAAAAGGAATTTATCGAACGCGCCGCTCCGTCATTGGAATTAAGCGGAGACGGC
The DNA here is from genome assembly GCA_009783865.1 of Planctomycetaceae bacterium. GTDB lineage: Bacteria > Planctomycetota > Planctomycetia > Pirellulales > Thermoguttaceae > WRKP01. The sequence goes on from WRCR01000239.1 coordinate 6,257, forward strand.
GGCGGCTTTGCCGAAGGATATTACATCAACTACTGGATTTACGAATGGACGGTCTTCTGCAATGCTGCTCTGCGCTGCGAAGGAGTCGATTACTTTGCAATGGCACCGAAAGGTTTTCGCCGAAAAGTGCCGTGTCGTTATTTTCGTTATTGGTCTTCCGTCCATCGTGTGAAATTGTTATACTTTTTCCAGAAGTATTCATTCATGGAGGAAGTTATGAA
>WRCR01000240.1 GCA_009783865.1 Planctomycetaceae bacterium
CGAATTGCGATGTCGAAATAGGACACCGCAGTACTTCGATGAGTTTGCTGGCGAACATTTCGCTTGCGGTGCGGCAGCGGCTGGAATGGAACGCCGAAGAAGAACGATTTATCGGTAACGATGCGGCAAACGCTCTGCTGCACTATGAGTACCGCAAGCCGTGGAAATTGGAAATATAGTACCGTACACACAGCGCGCCGCCGGTTTTCCGTCCGTTCCGTATTCGTTCAGTGAAACCTGCAACACCGGCGGTGCTTGACGGCGTTTGAATTCCGCACGGACAACACTTTTAATAATCTTTGCCGCTAATTCTTTATCAATTCCTTTAGCGGCGATTTCATCTGCCGATAAATGCTCCAAAAGATACAGCCGCAGGACTTCGTCCAACACTTCATACGGCGGCAAACTATCCCGGTCGGTCTGATTGGGACGCAGTTCCGCAGACGGCGGCTTCGTTATCGTCGATTCCGGTATGACCGGTTTTTCATCTCTGTCGATACAGCGGTTATTGATTCTCCGGCACAGCGCGTATACTTCGGTTTTGAATAAACCGCCGATGGGACTCAATGCTCCGCACATGTCGCCGTAAAGTGTGCAGTAGCCCATTGCCGCTTCGCTTTTGTTGCCGGTCGCTAACAACATAGAATTAAACTTGTTGGCAAATGCCATCATGAGCATTCCTCGGATTCTTGCCTGCAAATTCTCTTCGGCAGTATCAAAAGGTCGGTTTTCAAACACTTCGGCAAGGGTAGAAAGACAGTGTTCATAAATCGGTTCAATCGGCAAGGTTTCATAACGGCAGCCGAGATTTTTCGCTAACTCGGCGGCATCGTCTTTTGACCCTTGCGAAGAAAAACGGGAAGGCATACCGAAACCGGCAACGTTTTCTTTGCCGACGGCAAGTACCGCAAGATACGCAACGAGAGCGGAGTCAATTCCGCCGGAGAGCCCCAGATGACATTGTGTGAAACCGCACTTTGCCGCAAAGTCCCTGATTCCAAGAACGAGAGCGTTTTCGATTAAATCAAGTTCGGAGTCGGTGTACATAGTTATTAGATTTGCGGATTGAAAATTTTCTCTGCCTGCTGTATATTATAATAGCGGGCGCGACAAAATCAATTATCTTGCCTCCGAAGACATGACCATCATTCAATTCACTTTGACAACGACCGACATCCTTTCGCTGCAAAACACTTTGGAGTGCGGGCAGTCGTTCCGTTGGAAAAAACAGCCGGACGATTCATACATCGGCATCGTCAAAGGAATTCCCGCTCTTGTTTGGAACGAAAACAATAATATCATTGTTAAAACTACCGCCGATAAGAAACGGGATATGCGGCAATTTTGGGCGGACTACTTCGATTTACAAACGGACTATGCCGCTATCATTGCTTCGTTTCGCAAGGAGTTCAGCAATCATCCATTCACATTGCGGGCTTTGGAATACGGCAAAGGGCTCCGCATCTTACGACAGGACGCTTGGGAAATGCTCATTTCCTACATCATTTCACAGCAGTCAAACATTCCGACAATATCAAAAAGAGTTGAGGAACTTGCAAAACAAAAAGGAAAGAAAACGGTATTAGAAAAATGCGAGTTGTATTCGTTCCCTACGCCGGAAAAGATTGCGGAATTTTCCGAAACGGACTTGCGGGAAATCGGTTTTGGATACCGCGCTCCGTACATTTTTCAAGCAACGAAAAGTATACTCGATAAGAAAATCATATTTGGGAACTTGCGGAAATTGCCGCTGCCTGATGCACTGAAAGAATTGATGCAACTCCGCGGTGTCGGAACGAAAGTTGCGAACTGTGTTTGTTTATTCGGACTGGGAAAACATGATGCGTTTCCCGTTGACACTTGGATAACAAAGGCAAACAAGTATTATGCCGGAAAATTAAGTGCCGCGCTTTTCGGAGAATACGCCGGTGTGGCACAGGAATATATTTTTCATTATGTCCGGCATATTGAAAAGCATCCCGAAAACAGTATAATATGTGATAATATCAACAGTCATATACGTATTTCGATGAAATGATTAGATGAGTTTAAATCTCGCTTCGGGTTTGAGTGATTCCGCTGCACTGTATCCTTCACACACTGCGGTTATTTGCGATAACCGGAGATATACTTTTGCCGAACTAGACCGCTGGGCAGCAAAAATTGCCGAGATACTGCGTTCACAAGGAATGAGGCGCGGCGATAAGGTGATGTTGCTTGCTCCGAATGTTCCTGAATTCACCGCCGCATATTACGCTGTTCTGCGGCTCGGCGGCGTTGTCGTTCCCATCAATACGCTGCTGCTGCCGCGTGAAATTGCCGACCTGCTGGAACATTCCGACAGCCGATTTTTTATTGCATGGCATGCTCTTGCGGAAAAGGCAGTTGCCGCCTTTGAAATGCTGGATTCTTGTCAATCGCTTTTCTTCATCGGTGCAAGCCGCACTGAATTGCCGGAACGTATTCTCGCTCATTATGCTCTCGGACCGCTGCATGCCCCGAATAAATTTGTGATGGACGAACTTTACGATGCGGTTCCGGGTACCTGCGATTACGAGCAAACTTCACCGGACGACACAGCCGTTATTCTTTATACATCGGGGACAACTGGCAAATCAAAAGGCGTTGAGTTAAGTCACTTCAATATCTTTTCCAACGCTTTATACACAAAAGAAAAAGCACTGCTTATCAATCATAATTCCGTCACCATAGCGGTTCTTCCGCTGTTTCATACTTTCGGACAAACGGCGATTCAAAATGCTTCTGTTATTGCCGGTGCGACAATAGTAATGGTTTCGCAGTTTGAACCGAAAAAAACATTGAATGAAATCTCGAAACATCAGGTAACCTGCATTGCTGCCGTGCCGACAATGTATAACCTAATGATTTCCGCTCGCCGCCGCCAATCCTACGACACCTCTTCCCTGAAAGTTGCGGTTTCCGGCGGTGCGTCGCTTCCGGTTGCCATTTATGAAGAGTTTGAAAAATTATTCGGATTCAAAATGATTGAAGGATATGGACTTTCCGAAACAAGTCCGATAGTATGCGTCACGTCGGCAGATGCCGAAGTCAATAAGCCGGGGTCTATCGGACCTGAACTTTTCGGCACACAAGCGAGAATCATGCGAGATGACGGCACCTTTGCCGATGCTGATGAAACCGGCGAACTAGTGGTGCGCGGACATAACGTTATGCATGGATATTACAAAGACCCGTCTGCAACGCAAGCGGCTTTCATTCGCGGCTGGCTTAAGACCGGTGACATTGCCCGAATGGATAAAGACGGATATTTCTATATCGTTGATAGGAAAAAAGATGTAATAATCCGCGCCGGTATGAATATCTATCCTCGTGAAATCGAGGACGTGCTGTATCATCATCCGGCGGTCAAGGAAGCGGCGGTTGTCGGAATACCGGACGAAACATTGAGCGAAAACGTTCTCGCTTGTGTCGTTCTTGTCGAAGGAGCAGAAATTACAGCAATGGAATTGCAGCGGTATTGTCGGGAACACCTTGCGGTCTATAAATGCCCGAAGCAGATTGACTTTATGGAATCCCTGCCGAAAAATTCGACAGGAAAAATCCTCAAGCGGGAACTGAAAACGATGAATATGAACGAAGTTGTTTCATGAGCCGGCGTTTTCTTGAGTTGGCGACGGGACATTGGCAGGTGGAAAATCGCTTGCATCTGGTTAAAGACCGTTGGTGGGACGAAGACAAGCACGCTTTGTTCCGTCCCGGGGTTGGGAGAAATATGGTCGGCGATGACGAGTTTGGCGTTGACGCTATTACGGACGTGGGGAGACAAGACCAAGGCGGTGACGAAAAAGGCAATAAGTGTCGCTAACAAACCGAAAAACTTCATTAAACTATTGGGATTCTGAAAACTTGCAATCGGACTGCCGGCAGAGGTTGTTTTGTTCATACAAATAAGGTAAAACTCATGCTGTCTTATCGTTCAACGTTGTGGAAAATAAATAATGCCGCATAATTTTTTTCAAACCCGGCAAACGAAAACCGGCTGGACTATTTCGGCACCGGCGAAGTTAAATCTTTTCTTTGAAGTACTCGGCAAACGAGATGACGGCTTTCACGAAATTTCCTCGCTTGCCGTACCGGTTTCGCTTTACGATACACTTCATTTTGAACCGGCGGACAGCGATATATCCTTTGAATGCTGCGGCGGCAGTGATGACGTTCCGCTTGACGGCAGAAACATCGTTGTCAAAGCATTGGAAAAATTTCGGCAGCGGTATAACGTAGAACATGGTGCGAAAGTCAAACTCGTCAAACAGATACCGAGTCAGGCAGGATTGGGCGGCGGTTCAAGCGACGCGGCAGCGGCTCTTTTTGCAGCCCGCTCTGCGTGGAAACCGGAAATTCCGCTGCCGGAATTGTCCGCTCTTAGTGCCGAAATCGGAAGCGATTGCCCGATGTTTTTTAGCGGCGGAGCCGTTATCATCTCGGGACGCGGCGAAATCATTGAACCGTTTGATGATTGTCCGCCGCTGCACTTTGTTATCTTCAAACCGAATGAAGGACTTTCAACGGCGGAAGTATATCGGCAATGTATGCCGCTGCATGACGGTAAAATCCGAAACATAAACGGGTTATTATCTGCGCTGCGGAGCGGTTCTCTGGAAGACATCGGCAGAAATTTCTTCAATCGGCTTGAAGTTCCAGCGGCTGCCGTCTGGAATAACTTTTCGGCAGTGAAAGAGCAACTGGAATCGGCGGGTTGTCTTGCCGTTAGAATGACCGGCAGCGGCACCGCTTTTTACGGTTTGTGCCGGAATGAGGAACACAGTGAAGCGGTTGCCGAAAAGTTGCAACGACAGAGAGCCGGCGAATGTGCCGCCGTTGTTAAATCGTTATCCGCAACTTGAACATCAGAGAAATATAAGGTATAATGCGAAAGACATCGTGGTGATTTGTTTTTGTATCTTCTAATTAAAACACAATGGAAACCGGCGACATTTTATTACATCGGGGATTGCTCACGCAGGAACAACTCGCCGAACTTCGACACCTGCAAAAAGAAAACCTGCGCAACGGACAGCGGGATTCTATGCGTCTCGACCAATTAGCAGTCCAAAAGGGCTACCTGACCGAAGAAACCGTCTTGAGCAATCTCGGCGAAGAACTTAGTATAGGTTTTGCCGACCTGCCGGAATATCCCGTCAATCTTTCGCTCTTGCGGACTTTTCCAACCCGGTTTATTCACCGAGAACGCATCTTTCCGGTGGGGGAATATGAAGACACTCTCATCGTTGCAACCAGCGACCCGCTCAATCTGTATCCGCTGGACGAAATCTCGGCTGCAACCGGCAAGCACGTTATACCGCTCCTTGCGGTAAAATCCGAAATTGAAAAACTCATCAAACAAAACTTCGGTGTCGGAAGCGAAACGATTGACGGTCTCATCGCCCAGCAGTCCGAAACCAAAGATGGAGCCATTGAACTTCTCGGCGATTTGGAATTAGACGGCAGCGAACTTTCACAACAGGCGCAAGAGCCGTCCGTTATCCGATTGGTCAACGAAATCCTGCTTGAAGCAATAGAATCAAGGGCGAGTGATATTCACATCGAATCGGAATCCGACAGTTTATCAATTCGGTACAGAATTGACGGCGTGCTGCATATTCAGAATTTTCCGTCGGAAATCAACCGGTTTCAGGCGGCAATCATCAGTCGTTTGAAAATTATGTCGAAGTTGAACATTGCGGAACGCCGTCTGCCTCAAGACGGTCGTATTCAACTGAAATACTCCGGCAGAGAAATTGATGTCCGCGTTTCCGTAATTCCGATGATACACGGCGAAGGTATCGTAATGCGGCTTCTCGACAAAGACGCTATGGAATTTTCGCTCACCGGCTTGGGAATGAATTCAGCGATTTACGAAACATTCTCGAAATTAGTTCGTCTGCCGCATGGAATTATTCTAGTCACAGGACCTACCGGAAGCGGAAAAACGACAACACTTTACAGCGCGCTCACTGAAATTAAGAGTCCCGAAACGAAAATCATTACGACCGAAGACCCGGTGGAATACCGCTTGGACGGAATTAGTCAGATTCAGGTTCACACTAAAATCGGTTTGACCTTTGCGGCATCATTGCGGAGCATATTGCGGCATGACCCCGACATTGTTCTTGTCGGCGAAATCCGCGATTTGGAAACCGCCGAAAACGCAGTTCAAGCGGCTTTGACGGGGCATTTGGTTTTCAGCACGCTTCACACCAACGATGCCGCCGGTGCTTATACCCGTATGATTGATATGGGCGTTGAACCGTTTCTCGTTTCGAGTTGCGTGGAAGCGGTGATGGCGCAGCGGCTGGTGCGTAATCTTTGTCCGCATTGCGAGAAGGCGTACAAACCCAATCCAGCGGATTTGCCGCCGGATTTTCCGTTACAGGAATTGAATGAAAAGCACGGCGGAGAATTGTATA
>WRCR01000241.1 GCA_009783865.1 Planctomycetaceae bacterium
AGTGAATTGGCGGACAAGGTCAAAAGCGGCGAAAAGAAATCGATGCTGAAAATTTACGTCAAAGAAGAGGCAAAGGATGCGTTGGAATACATTCTCAAGCATCAAGACGAAGAACCGCTTGCGTCGTTTGCTCTGTTTGTTGTTCAGTTTGAAAAACTAACTAAAGCCGGTCAAGAACGGTTTGCTCTTGCGTTTGCTGATGGAGAGACACTTCTCATTGCCAATGACCCGATTACGGCATCGAGTCCAGAGGGAGCGGCGACTCTTTCGCAACTGCGCGGCGAAAAGGAATCGAAGTGGAAGGATGCCCCGAAAGATGTTCCGGCGCAAGACGGTGATTGGAAAAAATCGCCGGGCATGTTCAATCCGAAGATTCTCGACAGTTTTCTCAAGGATATTTTGGAACGGACTTCGTCATGATTGGGGGTAATGGTATCTACACAAATAAGTTGCCCCCTATTTCACTTTTTCGGGGGGCTTGCCGTTTTTTTGCATAACGTTATAATACAGCGAAACTTTTTGTGTAAATAAAGTGCGGGTAAAATACAAGAAATATCTTCGGGAATAAAATGTACGCAATTATCAAAATCGGCGGATACAGTAAAACAGGCGAAATCAACAAGGGCGGCAGACAACTAAAAGTCGAAGTCAATGAGCAACTCTACATTGATTATCTCGGCGAAAAAGAGACCGGCGCGGTCATCGAATTCACCGATGTGCTCGCTATCTGCAAAGACGGAGACGCGATTTTCGGAAAGCCGACCATTCCTAACGCAAAAGTCGTTGCAGAAGTCGTCTCCGATTTCAAAGGACCGAAGTTGACTATCGCGAAATTCCGCCGCCGAAAAAATTCAAAACGCAAGACCGGTCATCGGCAAATCTACACCTTGATTAAAATCAAGGAAATTGTCGGGTAATTGTTCCGACACACTGTTCGTTCCGTCACACTGCCATGTCCCATCATTTTTATAATGAATCGGCGGAAACAATGCCGCCGTCCGAGATTCGGAAATTGCAGGAACAGCGTTTCCAGCAAGTAATCCGCTGGGCTTGGAATAATAACGCCGTCTACAAACGGAAATTCGCCGAAGTCGGAATTACAAAAGAAGAACAACTGCCGCCGCTGTCCGGCATCGATGAACTGCCGCTTTTGAGCAAAGAGGACTTCCGGCTCAACTATCCGCTGGGTTTGTGCTGTATTCCGAAAAACGAAATCCGCGAAATGCACATGTCGAGCGGTTCAACCGGCTCGGCAGTCGTGATGCCTTACAACGAACACGATTTAAACCAATGGGCGGAATGTATGGCAAGATGCTGGATTATGTCCGGCGCAGCAGCGGGCGACCCGGTACAGATAACGCCGTCCTTCGGCTTGTTTAACGGCGGTTTCGGAATGTATCACGGAGCAAGAAAAGCAGGGCTGTTCGTTCTTCCAACCGGTTCCGGCAACACGGAACGGCAAATCAAACTCGCAAAGGATTTGGGAACAAAGGTTTTCGGCGCAGTTGTTTCCTACATGGTACGGATTATGGAAATGCTTGAATCCGGCGATATAAAAAAACTGCCGGATTTGAAAATCGGTGTCTTCGGTGCCGAAAGTTTCTCGGACGGAATGAAACGCAGAATCGAATCCGCACTCGGCATTGAGGTCTTCGATATTTACGGAATGACCGAGACCGGCGGAGTCGGAACACTGGGTATGGACTGCAAAGCGCACAACGGAATTCACGTCTGGGAAGACCAATACTACTGTGAAATTATTGACAGCGCAACGAAAAAAAACTTGCCGGACGGCGAACAAGGCGAACTGGTTGTGACGGCACTGAATCGGCAGGCACTGCCGGTAATTCGTTTCAAGACCGGCGATTTAACGAAAATCGTTTACCGCGAAAAGTGTTCCTGCGGGAGAACTCATGTTCGTATTTCTTCGATAGCCGGTCGGACTGATGACATGCTCATCGCCAAGGGCGTGAATTTTTTCCCGCTGCAAGTCGAGCGTGCTTTGATGGAGATTCCCGGTGTGCTGCCGCAATATCAGATTATTATTGAGGACATTGACGGCGTGCGTGATGTTTCTGTACATGTTGAAGCGGAAGAACATGTTACAGGTTATATGGTCGAGAAGCATCTCAAGGAGCGTCTCGGTTTTTCCCCGAAGGGCGATGTTTTCAAGCCCGGAACGCTGCCGCGTTCTGAAGGTAAAGCAAAGCGCGTGGTTTATAAGAATAACTGACTTATTTATCTATAACTGATTCAATAGCGATGTCCCCTATTGCGGAAGCCAGCGGATACGCAACTTTATTTCCGCTGCTGGTCAAAAATATCATGAACATATCATACTTTGGTTCCATCCAAAAGGCGGTGCCGAGAAACCCGCCGTGACCGAAAGATTCCGGCGAAGCAGTCGTTGGACGGCACGCGGAGACGCTCCTGTTTTGCATCGCCCAGCCGAGTCCGCGGGTCCCGCCGGTTGTTGGTTTGTCTGTCTGAAAGCCGTCCGGCAGCGTATTCGGAGTCGTCATCTTCTTAACGGTATCCGATTTCATAATTCGTTGTCCGCCGAATTCACCGCCGTTGAGCATCATCGCTGCATAGACGGCAAGGTCGTCCGCTGTCGAAACCAAACCGGAATGACCGGTGCTGTATCCCAGTGCGATTGCCACCGGACTGGACGGCTGTCCTGGCTTGCGGGTGGGGCGCGGCGGAACACGAGGGTCAAGTTTATCATTCGGCAGATAACTGCTGTCGTTCATTCCAAGCGGTTTGAATATATTTTCCTTTGCGAATTCGTCAACATTTTTCCCGGAAATCCGCTTGACGATTTCGCCAAGCATGATGAACGAAGGGTCAGAATAATTGTACGCTTTTCCCGGTTCGGATTTTGGTTTCAAGGTTAGAATCTTTTCCATTGTTTCAAAACCGTTTTCGCAATAGCGGGGGAAGCCGCCGGTGTGCGTTAAAAGATGCCGCAGCGTTATTGCCCGTTTATCCGGCACATCGAATTCGGTTAGATACTTGGCGACCGGGTCATCTACGGAAAGTTTATTCTGCTCGGCAAGAATCATAATCGATGTTGCGGTAACGACACATTTCGTCATCGAGTAAATCTCGAAAGCCATATCGGTATTTTTGTCGCCGTATCCCTTCAAGAAAACGATTTTTCCGTGCCGTCCGATACAAACGACGCAGCCGGCACCGGCTAATGTGCCTTCGCCTTTCAGGACTGGTTCCAGAAAGGTGTCGATTTTCGCAAGCGTTGTTTCGTTGAGAGCGACTTCGGACGGCTTGCAGCGGGGCAACGGTTCCGCAACGGCAATCGATGAAAGGAAAACAAACAGCAGCGCAAATAAAATGTTTCGCATAGTAATTTTTATGGGAAAGAGTGAAAAAACAACAGCAGTTCGGTCTTTCATATTGTACAACATATTTCGGTTTTTTGTTCCTTCCTGGGTAAAAGCGGGAAACACAGTTTCCCGCTCGTTGTAGTTGTGTTTCATTCAGGAGTCCAATAATGTCAAAGTCCGTCTCCCGCAGAAGTTTTTGTAAGACCGCTGTTGCCGCTGCATCCGTGTTGTCAACGGCGGTGTCGTCTCCGTTTATTATCGGAGCCGAAAAGAATAAAAAATTCCGAGTTATGCTGGTCGGTTCCGGCAGGCAAACCGTCCTTTCTACCAAGGGAACCGACATCGTATGTGCCGTCCGGTCTCAAATGCGCTCGTGCCAGAAAATCGTCTTTTGAGAAGTAGATGACTCCAACTCCAAGCGGTTCACCGTCGGGAAAGGTGACCTTGCCGCCTAACTTGATTTTGTCGCCGCAGCCAGTCAAAGACAGCAGAAAGCAGACGGCAGTTAGCATAAAAATAACATATAAATGTTTCATTTTTTTATCTTCATATTATTTTTATTTTCACATTTCAAAGAGGCGGGGACTTTAGTCCCCGCTTTGTTTTCACATTTTACGGCAGCGAAACACTTTCGCCGTCATCTACAACAGCGTAAGCACGTAAAACGGGCAATGCCGTTGTAACACTGACCGCCCGAACTGCACCGTCCCCCATAACAAATGGGCAAACGCCCGGATGCCAACTGCCGAATCCTATAGCCCAATGCGGTGTATGGAGCGCAGATGTCCGACGTGCATCGGCTTCGCAACATTCGGACCGGAATAGTCGATAACGATGGTTTTCCGTTTGTCGGTCGGCAGTACTTCGATGCCGAGTTGCTGTGTATCGGCGGAAGCCCTTTTCAGTAATTTTTCGAGCAATTCATTCGTCAAGCGTAGATTGACAAAACCGGGACAGACAATTTCCGGCGGTTCGCAAATACCGGTAATATCTAGATTTGTGATGATTTCGGCGGCAATATCACGGGGATTTTTCCCTAATTTTTTTGCCAGTAGCATAGCGAAGTTTGCCTGAAAGTCGCCGAATTTCGGGTCTTGCGAAACCCGAATTAAATCGAGATATTCAGCGGGATTATCCGTTATGTTCTGCAATGCCGCAGCGAAACGTTCTTTGAGAAGATTGAGAATCATTTTGTTGTTTTACGTGATGTTGAAAAATATATTCGGTGCATGTTATTTTAATATGTATTCTCATTTACGCAAGCAGCTTTGAGCAGCGAGTTGCGAGTGACGAGAACAGAGCCGCAATCGAAAAACGATAATCAAGAGCCGCAAGTGTAGCGTAGCGGAACTTGCGGCTCTTGATTTTATTTCACTTCGTTGCACTCGCGTCTCCTTTGCGTTCTTTGAGAACCTCGCTGTTGAATTTTTTACCGCAAAGGACGCTAGGAACGCAAAGATTCGCAAAAATGAACCAGCATGCCATTGTTTCCTTTTTTTGTGTATTTGTGTATTTTGTGGTTAAGTGTTCCTTTTACAGTTTAAGTATGTTACAATTGGCGGTGACAACATATATCGAACTCAAATAATAACTATACACATATATGATAGGAGATTTTATACTGATTATGTTTGCTTGGGTATTGATAACAGTGTTCAGCGTGTGGCTTCTCCAATACATCGTCCGTGAGTGGATTGGTGCTGCGTATAACATTCGTTATATGTCAGAGTTGCGTGAAGCAATCGCCAACCTTCAAATTCAAATCGACGACCTAAAACGCGAATTGGATGAATCAAAGCGAAAAGTGGAACAGTAGGGATCCCAACAGAAAGCCGCAAGGTCTATCGCAGTATTCTTCTTCTTACTTTTGTTCCGCATTATCTCTTACAAGTCGCCCATCACATATTGAGCGGCGCGGAGATAAAATTCCAAGAACATCGGGTCCCAAAAATGATACGGATTATGTCCCAATGCAATGTAACATAGCCGTCCTTTGTCAACATTGCGAATCCAAGCCAGCGCGTAATCGCCGTCTTCCCGCTCTTTCACATCCTGATACGGCGGGCGGTTCAAATTGCTCTTCGCATTGTCAAGAGACAATAGAACTTGAATGTCCTTCCTCGAAAACTTGGTGAAGCGTAAAATTTCGTCTTTGTAATAAAACCCTTCTTTCGGAAAACTTTGCGCCAGCGGACTGTCTGGGACTTCGACTTTAATGAAAACCTTCTCGTCCGTTTCACGATGTTTCATTCCTCTTGCGCCGAGTATATCGCCGAGGTCTGCCCAATCGTCTTTTCCGATGTCTTCTTTGTTCTCACCGCCATAGATAACGAAACACTCAACGGCAGAATGAAGTCCAATAACTCCGCCGCCGTTCATGACGAAATCTTCCAGATTTTTGCGGTATTCCGGCTCCGTGAAAACATTGCCGACCGTGTTGTTGAAAATAACAGCATCGAAAGTTTTCAGATTCTCCGCTTCAAACGCTTTTGCTTCGTGGGCTATCGTTACCTTGAACGCTTTGGTGCGTTCCGCAATCTGTTGGAAAGCATAATTCGCACAAACCGCGCTGCGGTGACCTTCAAAGTCGAGATTCAAATCGAAAATCATCAGGTTGCGTTCCTTTTTAGGAGCAGCCGGCGGCTTGTCGGAAAGCGTCCAAACGGCATCGCGAATTAAATCCTTATCGCTCTGCGACATAGCGCGGTCAGGCATGAAGCGGTATTCCGGCTGATATACGTCAGCGGGTTTCTCGTCTTTCTTTTCTTGTGCGAAAATGCAAGACGCTACGGCAAACAACAAAACGAACAAGAAAACGACAGAACTTTTTCGGTACATGACTTCAGTAAAATATAACGTTGTGAAAAACGGAAGAGAAAATTCAACGAAAAGTATTTTATCTTGTTTGTCCGGTAAAGACAAGAGGCAGAAAACAATCCAACTGCATGGCTGCATGGCAAGTAGCGAGCAACGGGAACCCTTGTTTTCAAAACGCAAATCGATATAATGATATGAACATCGAGATAATTCTGCTCAAGCCAAAATGAAGTACGCTAAAGTCCAAGAAGAAGAACTAAAAAACAAAGTCGAACAA